>CAYVGD010000111.1:0-8416 GCA_964450095.1 uncultured Polaromonas sp. | reverse complement strand
GGCCCCCTCGACGAGCAGGCTGCGCCACGGAGTCAGCCGCAAGGCGCCGCAGGCGCCCAGCGCCGCCAGGGTATCGGCCTGCAGGAGGCCGAAGGCCAGGCCCACGATCTGCCCGGCGGCCTGGGGCCCCGGCCCGGGGGCGGGCAGCGCGCGGTCAGGCACGGGCGTGGTCCGCCACTCTGGCGGCAACCCGCGCTGCCTCACGAGGGCGGCCATCCGCCCCCGGCCCGCAGGCGCACCGCTAGCGTCCAGGAACCAGCGTGACAGGGCCAGTGCATGCTGTGGCGCCGCCCGTGGCGCGACCAGTACCCCACCATCGGCCCCATCGGCGTAGACGATGACGCCATCGGCGTGGCGCTCGAGCCGGATATCGGCATGGGTGTTGCGCATGCAGGGCGTCACGCCGGTGTCGACCACGAAGCCGAACTTGGCGGGGAGCGCGGGCGCATCCCCGCCAGCAAGCAGTTCACCCAGCCGCAGGGCCAGGTGGGGCGTGACATCACCCTCGGTCCACAGCGGGTTGACCTGGATGTTGCGCCGAGTTTCGGACGAGGCGTCTTTGTCGACCAGCCCCAGCGTGCACAAGGCGTCGAGCAACTCAGCGTGCCGTCCGGGATCCACGCCGCGCAGCTGCAGGTTGGCCCGGTTGGTCAGCTCCAGCAGCGGGTTGGCATACCGCTGCGCCAGTGCGGCAATGCCTTGGGCCTGCGCCATGCTCAGTCGCCCGGCTGGTGGACGGATGCGTATCACCAGCCCGTCGCCGGCTGCCATGGGCCGCAAGGTGCCGGGGCACCAGCCCTTGACCTGCACGGTGCCGTCGCTGCGAAGTGAAGTGAGCTCGATCATGAATTGGCGCGTACTGCTTCACGCAGATTCGAAATGGGGGCTCAGTTGCACCGTCTCACCGATGATGAGCAATCCGGGCTGAGGACCATACGCGGGGGCGTTGGCGGTCAGCCGGCGAAGGCTGCAGGCCTGCACCGTCTGTGACGCGCGAGTACCGTCGCGTATGACCGCCGCGGGGGTGACAGGCGACAGTCCATGGGCAATCAGTTGCTCTGCAATCTGGGGCAACCGCTGGATGCCCATGTAAAACACACGTGTCTGCCCGGGGCGAGCCAGCGCCCGCCAGTCGTGCATGGCCTCCGCGTCGGCAAGATGGCCGGGCAGGAATACGCAGCTGGTCGACAGCTCGCGGTGGGTCAGCGGGATACCTGCAGCGGCTGAGCCTCCGCTGGCGGCCGTGACCCCCGGCACTACCTCAAAGGCGATACCGGCGGCCTGCAAGGCCTGCACCTCTTCCCCGCCACGTCCGAAGACGAAGGGATCGCCGCCCTTGAGCCGCACCACGCGCCGCCCCGCCCTGGCGTGGTGCACCAACAACGCGTGGATCCCCTCCTGGGGGACAGCATGGTCGCCCAGGGCTTTGCCCACATACACACGCTGCGCCCCGGGCGGGATCCGTTCCAGCACCTCGGACGAAATCAGCCGGTCGTACACCACCACCTCTGCGGATTGCAGGCGGTCAAGCGCGCGCCATGTCATGAGGTCAACCGGACCGGGGCCTGCGCCCACGATCGACACCCGGCCGGTGCTCTGCAGCTCAGCCACGATCAAGCCCTGCGCAGATCACACAGTTGCGTCCACGCGCCGTTACCTTCAGGACGCGGCGCATGAAGCTGCGGTGTAGAGCCGGGGCTCGACTACCGGCGAACCCTTTACCCGGTGCAGCTTTTTAGCCAGCGCCAGGACGGCCAGGTTTACCAGCGGCTCCATCAGCACGACGGCCATGTAGGCCGCCCCAAAGGTACCGATGCTCGACAGGTTTGCAGCGCCCACGCCCTGGCCGTAGACGGCCCAGAAGCCGACCCAAGCGACGATGCCGCCCTGGTAGGTCAGCGACAGCTTCAGGGCCTGACCGTAGCGAAGGTCCACGTAGGCCGTCTGTGGCGAAATCACGCGGCGGGCAAGCGCATGGATGGCGAACAGGGGCACCAGCAAGGTGGTGATGTTCATGCCGTATTGCGGCAGGTCCGAGGGGGAGAAAAACAGGCTCTGGATGCCAAGGCCCACCGCGAGGCCGATGGCCGCTGGGGCTGCGCCGAACGCCAGCAGCAGCGTGCTGCCCAGAATCAGGTGCACCTCGGCCACACCCACCGGATGGCTGGGCAGTACCTCGAAGAAGACGAACACCAGCGCAGCAGCGAAGGCCGAGCGCGCCAGCAGTGCGCCGACCCCTTGCGTGCGGACCATCTCCCACGCCAGCTTGGCCGAATAGCCCACGGCGGCGGCCGCCGTGCCATAGCTCAGGAATATCTTGGTGGTGTCTACCAGTCCGGGTTCAATGTGCATGTTGATGCTCCTTGGGTTGAATGCGGGTTTACCACTCGCGGTCTAGAAAATCAGTCGGCGCCCCGCGGGCGAGGCAAAGCCCCCCCACTGCTTGCAGCGCGTGTACTCGATGCGGTGATCGACTGCCGCCTCGCCAGTCGGCCTGGTGTGTATCAACCACAGCAGATAGCCGCCACCCCGCACGGCGGTGAGCACACCCGTCGGTAGTTCTTGCGGCGTGATCAGCCAACGCGCTCGCGTCGTCGGTGATCTGCGGGCTGGCGTGGACAGGCCCGCACCCAGCGACCAGCGCAGCGAACAACAGCTTGGGCAGCAGCTTGAGGAGGGGGTTCATGGCTGCCCCTTCAGGGTCAGCGGTAGCCCGGCCGCCATCAGCGTGACACGCCCGCAGCACGCCGCCACCTGCTGGTTCAACCGTCCTAGCGCATCCACGAACGCGCGCACGTCGCGCCCCATCGGGATGACGCCCAGCCCGATTTCGTTGCCCACCAACACCACGGGGCCTGGCGCGGCTGCGATGGCAGCGCACAACGCATCGCCCGCCGCGACCACAGCGCGCTCATCCCGTGCCTGGGCTTGGTCTGCGGGCATCATGAGGTTGGTCAGCCACAGCGTGAGGCAGTCGATCACCACCAGCGTCTGCGCATCGCTGTAATGGCGCAGTGCCTCGGCCAGCGCCACCGGCTCTTCCACCGTAACCATTCCCGGCACCCGTTCGGCGCGGTCGACCTGGTGACGCGAGATGCGCTGGCGCATCTCGGCGTCCCACGCCTGGGCCGTCGCGGCCATCACGGCGCGGTGCGCAGGCGAGGCGTTCATCCACTGGCGGGCCAGTTCTTCGGCGCGCCGCGACTTGCCGCTGCGCTGGCCACCCAGGATGAATTCGCTGCGTGCCGTATCAGCCATGGCGAACCGTCGAGGCCGTCATGCGGCCATGGTCGTGCCCCGGCAAGGACTGGCTATCGGCCGGCCCATGGACAGGGCAGGCGGTGCGCTGCAGGCCCAGGATCATGACAAAGCCTCCGGTGACAGCAAGGCGGCAGTTGCCGCCGGGCTGGATGCCATCCAGGCATGGAAGTAGCTGGCGCGCACGGCGCCATGCTGGTACACCGCCTCGCCCGTTCCCGCAGCGCCATTGCGGCCCGGGTCCGTGCGTTGCCTTGGCTCCAGCGCCGTCTCGCAGGTCGAGTAGTGAAAGGTATGGCCGCGCAAAACCCCGGCAGACAGCGCCAACTGCTGCATACCCAGCGCCGCCAGCCGTGGCTGCATGCGCACTACACCGGGCAGGAGGCCCCACGCGGGATGGTGATTTCCTTCGATGTCCACGATGGCGTCGAACAGTGCCATCATGCCGCCGCACTCGGCCCAAAGGGGCCGCCCCTGGGCCACATGGGCCTTCATGCTGTCGCGGCACGTCTGGCTGTTGGCCAGGGCGTGTGTGTGCAGTTCCGGGTACCCGCCGGGCAGCCACACCGCATCGCAGGCGGGTACCGGCTCGTTGGCCAGCGGCGAGAAAAACGCCAGCTGCGCGCCGAGCTCACGCAGCGTGTCCAGGTTGGCGGCGTAAATGAAGCAGAAAGCCGCATCACGCGCCACCGCCACGGTCTGGCCCGCCAGCAACCTGGGCGTGGCCTGCATTTCAGGGGGCCCGTCGAACGCCACCGACCAGCGTTGCAGGGCCTCGGCGTCCATCTGGCCCAGGAAGGTGTTCTGCAGGGCATCGGCGGCCGCATCTAGGCGGGCCAGTGCGTCAGGCAGTTCGCCTGCAGCGGTCAGGCCCAGGTGGCGCTCCGGCAGCTTGAACGCGGCGTTGCGCATCACTGCCCCGAGCCAACTCGATGGTGCGGTCGCGTCGCCGGCTGGCAACGCAGCCTGCAGCAGCTGCGCATGCCGTGGGCTGCCCACGCGGTTTGCCAGCACCCCGGCCCAGGGCAAGCCCGGGCGATAGTGCTGCAGGCCAAAGGCCAATGCACCGAAAGTGCCAGACATTGCCGACGCATCAATCACCGCCAGCACTCGCAAGCCGAAACGGCGCGCCAGGTCCGCAGCACTCGGCTCCCCGTCAAACAGCCCCATGACCCCTTCGACAATCACCAGGTCGGCGTCTTGCGCAGCGGCGTACAGGCGCGCCCGCACGTCGTCCTCGCCGGTCATCCAGAGGTCCACGTTGTGCACCGGCTGGCCGGTAGCCAGTTCCAGCCACATCGGGTCCAGAAAGTCCGGCCCACATTTGAACGCCCGCACCCGTCGGCCCTGCCGCGCATGCAGGCGCGCCAGCGCAGCGGTAACCGTGGTCTTACCCTGCCCGGAGGCCGGCGCAGCAACCAGGATCGCAGGGCGGTGTAGCTGGGTTACTACTGGGTGCGAGCCAACCACATCACTGCGGGGTCCGCATGCACATCACTTGAGGCCATGGACGAGAAAACCCGAAAAGGTACTCCCACCGCCTTCCCCGACGGTGCTTGAGCGTCAAGGCGGCCTGTCTGTCGCCAGACGAGCCACCACCTTGTTGGCCGGTATCCGGGCTGGCAGAACGACCTCCATAACCTTCCCAGGCCGTTGGATGGCCCAGTGGTTGTGAGATGAAAGCGGAGCGGACTAGAAAAAACTCCAGGCCGCTCGTCTGCTTACCGTTGCGGGGGCAGCGCAGGTTGAGCTCATACGCAGCTGCGCTGCCGGTGACCCGGCCGCGCAGCACTTTTTCGCTGTCCTGCTTCCCGTTGAACTGTTGCCGTGCGAACCACGCCAACGAGCACCAACATTCAAGATTATAAAGGGAAGGTCCAGTAGTCAACGTGCACCGCCTGGTTGTTGCCCCATCCCGTGAGTCTCGTGGCTTTCGGGCGGGAGCCGCCCACCCATTGGCCAGTCGACAGGTGGTCAGTGGCATGCGGACATCCGGCCCAGGTATCTCGACTAGAGCTGGCAAAGGTTTGAACCCGCCGCCACGCCAGCGAGAAAGTCGAGCCTCAGTCGCCAGAGACTGAACGCGCAAGCCACTGCGGCTCGGGTCAAGCCATGCTCATGCGGATGCTTTGATGGGGATGTACACCTCGCCACCCGCGGCCTTGAACTGCTCAGCTTTTTCGCTCATGCCCCGAGACAGCGCGGAATCTTCATCCAACCCCTGTTGGCGCGCATAGTCGCGCACGTCCTGGGTGATCTTCATCGAGCAGAAGTGCGGCCCGCACATTGAACAAAAATGCGCCACCTTGGCCGAGTCCTTGGGCAGGGTCTCGTCATGGAACTCCCGCGCCTTGTCTGGGTCCAGCCCCAGGTTGAACTGGTCTTCCCAGCGGAACTCGAACCGCGCCTTCGACAGCGCGTTGTCCCGGATCTGCGAGCCGGGATGACCCTTGGCGAGATCGGCGGCGTGTGCCGCCAGCTTGTAGGTGATGATGCCGTCCTTGACGTCCTGCTTGTTCGGCAGGCCCAGGTGTTCCTTGGGCGTCACGTAGCACAGCATGGCAGTGCCGTACCAGCCAATGGTGGCCGCGCCGATGCCGCTGGTGATATGGTCGTAGCCAGGGGCGATGTCAGTAGTCAGTGGCCCCAGGGTGTAGAACGGCGCCTCGTGGCACTGCTCGAGCTGCAGGTCCATGTTTTCCTTGATCATGTGCAGTGGTACATGGCCGGGGCCTTCGACCATCACCTGGACATCGTGCACCCAAGCCTTCTGCGTGAGCTCACCCAGGGTGCGCAGCTCCGACAGCTGAGCGTCGTCGTTGGCGTCATAGATCGATCCGGGGCGCAGGCCATCGCCCAGGCTAAAGGCCACGTCATAGGCTTTCATGATCTCGCAGATCTCGTCGAAGTGCGTGTAGAGGAAGTTCTCCTGGTGATGGGCCAGGCACCACTTCGCCATGATGGAGCCCCCCCGGCTCACGATGCCAGTCATGCGCGATGCCGTCAACGGCACGTAGCGCAGCAGCACGCCAGCATGGATGGTGAAGTAGTCCACGCCCTGCTCGGCCTGCTCGATGAGCGTGTCACGGAAGATCTCCCAGGTCAGGTCCTGTGCCTTGCCGTCGACTTTTTCCAGTGCCTGGTAGATCGGCACGGTGCCGATCGGCACGGGCGAGTTGCGGATGATCCATTCCCGCGTCTCGTGGATGTTCTTGCCGGTGGACAGGTCCATCACCGTGTCGGCGCCCCAGCGGATTGCCCAGGTCATCTTGTCCACCTCCTCGTTGATCGAGGAGCCCAGCGCGGAATTGCCGATGTTGGCATTGACCTTGACCAGGAAATTGCGGCCGATGATCATCGGCTCGGATTCCGGATGGTTGACGTTGCACGGGATGATCGCGCGGCCGCGCGCCAGCTCATCGCGCACGAACTCGGGGGTGATCTCGGCCGGGAAGCTCGCTCCGAAGTGCTGCCCAGCATGCTGTCGCCCCAGCCGCTGTGCGAGCTTCTCGCCGCCCGGTCCGCTGGCTACGAGCGTGGCCAGGTAATGGTCGCGCCGCATGTTCTCCCGGATGGCCACGTACTCCATCTCGGGGGTGATGATGCCCTTGCGGGCCAGATGCATCTGCGTGACGTTGCGGCCGACCCGTGCCCGGCGCGCCTGGCGCTCCAGGCCCGGAAAGCGCAGCGCGTCCAGGACAGGGTCCGCAGCCCGCGCCCGGCCGAAGGCGCTGGTGAGGCCGCCCAGGACCTCGGTGTCCTGGCGCTCCTCGATCCAGCGCTGCCTGAGCGCGGGCAGGCCCCTGCGCACGTCGATCTTCGCGGCCGGATCGGTGTAGGGGCCGGAGGTGTCGTACACGAAGACCGGCGGGTTCTCCTCGCCGCCGAAGGCGGTGGGCGTGGCGCTCTGGCTGATCTCCCGCATGGGCACGCGCAGGTCGTCGCGCGAGCCTGTCACATGGAACTTGCGCGAGCGTGGCAAGGGCTGGATCGCAGCTTCGTCCACTTTGGCCGATTGCGCGAGGAATTTGTCGGTGGCATTCATGGGCGAGTTCCTTCGATGGTTGCGCTCCGAAGGTCGCCCTGTACGCCACATCGGCACGCGCCGGCATGGCAGGGGGATCAGCTCTTCTTCCGCCGGTATGAACCGGATCAAGTTCTCGGGTTTGGACCAGCCATCTCAGCCCACACCATGTGGACACCCCGGAGCGAGCTGGCAGTATAGACAACGCAACGGCGATGGCCGCAATGGACCGGGTTCTCCCAAAACCACCTGTTTCCCAACTCGCAGGACCTGCTCCCAGACGCCCGCTTCGGGTCGGACGAGGTTCCAACTCGTTCGAACAGTTTCCGATCCGTTCGGGGCTTCCCAGGTGCTCTTCTACAGCGCCTTCCGGACCAGGCTGGCTTCCTCGTAGGCCTCAATGTCTTTGAGCCGGTACAGAACCTTTCCCACGATCTTCAAATAAGGCGGTCCCTCGCCGAAGGTGCGCCAGCGCTGAAGGCGCGCGACTGAACACACCCAGCGATCGGCGAGCATTTTCTCAGGCGGGAGTTCGTGCCTGGGTTCGGCCGCGACCTCTGTAAGGCGGAGCAGGGGCTCTGGCATGGTCTCGCTGGCTGCCGTTTTGGCGATACCGCTGGCCAGCACATCCAGCACGTCGCGAGTCGCTGAGGTGGGTGAACGGAGAAAGGTCTTACGGGTAGAGGCCATTCACTTTCTCCTTATGGCTACTGGTGGTCTTTCCATACAGGTTCATACCGATGGCCTGCTTGTTTTTCTCAAACCGGTGAGGCTGGCGGATGCGATACGAAAGCCCCCACTGAGGCCGAAAACTCGTACCGGTGAGTGGCCAGCTCGCCAGCATTGAGCGTGCATTTGACGCGCTCACCGGGCAGCGTCCGGCCCAGGGTGTGTCTTTCAGGGCTGACATTTTTTGCACAAAATACGGTCGCGCTGGTGAGCTCGTCTGTCTATCTGTAGGATAGAGATCAGCAATTGGATCTCAGGTATTGGTTTAAATAAACTATCGAACGTTGACCATCGATAGACAGCCTTTCCAGTCTCAGCGTCAGCCCCAAAACGCCAACGAACAAGGAAAACAAACATGTCAGACCTCTCCAAGTGCCCCTTCCATGCAGCCCAGGCAGCCGCCCA
>CAYVGD010000110.1:0-8417 GCA_964450095.1 uncultured Polaromonas sp. | reverse complement strand
GCAGGTCCAGCACCAAAGCCAGCCGCGCCTTCACGGGCGACAGGCCTTCGGCCGCCGGCAGCGCGTCCGCCAGCGCGGACACGATGCGCCCCTGGCTGCAGCGGCTGGCGCGCAGCACGCGCACGCCCCGCTCAACCGCCCGGTTCAGCGCCTCCTCCATGGCCTGGTGAACGGTGCCGTTGCCGGTGGCGGCCACGACCAGGCCCTGCGCGCCGGACGCGCACAGCGCATCCACCGTCCAGGCCTGGGCCTCTGCATGGCTGTGAACAATGGCCACCCGCGGCCACGGCTGCTCGAGCGGGGCCCGCAGGTGGGGGGCAGCGTGGCCCTGCGGCCAGGGCCGCCACTGTTGCACGTGGCCCGCCTCGATGTGCGCCAGCGGCCCGGCATCGCCGGAGCTGAAGGCATCCAACCGCAGCGGATGCACCTTCTGCACCTCCAGGGGCCCGTGCACCACACCTGCACAGACGGCCAGCACACCGCTGGCCCCCGGCCAGGCGGCCAGGGTCACGGCATCGAGCAGGTTCTGCGGGCCGTCGGCACTCAGGGCCGTGGCCGGCCGCATGGCGCAGGTGAGCACCACCGGCTTGCGGGGTGCCAGCACCCGGTGCAACAGGTAGGCGGTCTCCTCCAGGGTGTCTGTGCCATGCGTGACGACCAGACCGCGGACCGCCGGGTCGTCCAACAGCTCGGCCACACGGCCCAGCAGCCGCGCCAGCGTGGCCGCATCCATGTCCTTGCTGTCGAGCTGCGCGAGTTGCTCGACTTGCAGCTCTCCGGCCACGGACGACAGCCCCGGCGCCGCCGCGACCAGTTCGGCAACGCCCAGCTGGCCGGCCTGGTAGCCCGTGTGGTCGCTCGGCGAATCCGCCACACCCGCGATGGTGCCCCCGGTACCGAGCACGACGACTTTCTTTGCTTGCACTTGTCAATCCTTGTGAAGCTGGATAAAAATACAGACACTGTTCATCCGAACAGTGCTCGCCCGCAGGGGCGCCAACACTTTGCCACCAGGGCCCGCCATGCCGCTCACCACCGACACCACCGAGAGCCCCAAGCTCACGGCTCGCCAGCAGCAGATCCTCGAGCTGATCCAAAGCGCGATCGCCCGCACCGGAGCCCCTCCCACGCGGGCCGAGATCGCCAGCGAACTGGGTTTCAGATCGGCCAACGCCGCCGAAGAACACCTTCAGGCCCTGGCCCGCAAAGGCGTGATCGAACTGGTGAGCGGCACCTCGCGTGGCATCCGCCTGCGCAGCGACACCCTGCGATCGCTGAACGAGTCGCGCGTCAAGCAGTTCAGCTTGCCCCTGCCGAGCCTGGCACAGCTTGCCTTGCCGCTGGTGGGCCGTGTGGCGGCCGGCTCACCTATTTTGGCCCAGGAGCACATCGACCAGACCTACTGGGTGGAGGCCGGGCTGTTCCAGCGCCGCCCGGACTACCTGCTCAAGGTGCGCGGCATGAGCATGCGCGACGTGGGCATCATGGACGGGGACCTCTTGGCGGTGCAGCAGGCCAAGGAGGCCAAGAACGGCCAGATCGTGGTGGCGCGGCTGGGCGAAGAGGTCACGGTCAAGCGCCTGCGCCGCACCAAGAACACCATCGAACTGCTCCCGGAAAACCCCGACTTCGAGCCCATCGTGGTCCAGCCGGGCGACCCCTTTGAGCTCGAGGGGCTGGCGGTCGGACTGATCCGCAACACCATGCTGATCTGAGCCGCCGGCCAGCCGCAGCAGGTGGCGGGCGTCGGATGGCGGGCCGGACCAGAGGCCCCCACCTCACCCTGCTGCGACCCCCTTGCCGGCCCGCCCCTTGGGGCACGAGCACCCGACGTCTTCCAGGCGTGCCGGCCGCAATCCCGCCTCTTGTCGCTTGACCGCATCACACAGGAGTGCTTTTCATGTCCCTCGCACCACATCCCAGCAGGATGAATCTCCCGCCCGAATCATCGGTCCCCAGGGAGGCTGTGCTCGCCCGGGTTTCCGGTTGCGCGGCCTGGGCGCGGCCTTGCGACAGCGGCACGCCGGGCGAGGCGCGGACCGCCGCGCTGCGGCTGGACACAGCCGAAAACGCGGCCGAAGTCGCGGACGAGACGAGCGCCATCGGCACCTGCTGCGACACCGCCACGCCGCCACGGGCCGCCTGGGATGTGGTGCGCACCGCAGGCCGGGGACTGCTGGGCGGATGGGTGGGCGTGCTGATCGATGCGCTGCCCATCCCTGGCGAACGCAGCGTGCAGGCCCAGCCTGAGCAACCTGCCAGCCCGCCCGATAAAGCCCGGTCGGCCAACGGCAGCGAAAGCCACGGCGGCTAGGCGCAGCCCTGACCGCCCCCCTTCCTGCTTGCGGCGCACCTGCAGACGGCGTGCCCCAGGCATGCCGCCGCAGGCTCAAGTGCCGCCGCGCCAAGCGCAGCGGCCGTCGCCGTGTAGGCCAGAGCCGCCTGGGCTTGCGGGCACAATACCGGGATGAACATCGTGATCCTGGACGACTACCAAGACGCAGTGCGCAAGCTCAACTGCGCCTCCAAGCTCGACGCCTACCCCGCCAAGGTCTACACCAACACCGTCAAGGGCATCGGCCAGTTGTCGGTCCGGCTTCGCGATGCGGAGATCATCGTGCTGATCAGGGAGCGTACACCCATCACACGGCAGCTCATCGAGAAGCTCCCCAAGCTCAAGCTGATCGCGCAGACCGGCAAGGCCGGCGGCCACATCGACATCCAGGCCTGCACCGAGCGCGGCATTGCGGTGGCCGAGGGCGCCAGTTCGCCCCACGCACCGGCAGAGCTCACCTGGGCACTCATCATGGCGGCCATGCGCCGCATTCCGCAGTACGTGGCCAACCTCAAGCACGGTGCGTGGCAACAGGCCGGCCTGAAGTCTGGCGCCATGCCGCCGAACTTCGGCCTGGGCTCGGTGCTGCGCGGCAAGACCCTGGGCATCTGGAGCTACGGCAAGATCGGCCAGTTGGTGGCCGGCTACGGCCGCGCCTTCGGTATGCGCGTGGTCGTCTGGGGCAGCCAGGAGTCGCGCACCCGCGCCCAGCTCGACGGCTTCGAGATCGCGACCACCAAGGAGCACTTCTTTGAGCAAAGCGACGTGCTCAGCCTGCACCTGCGACTGTCGGATGCCACCCGATCGAGCGTGACGCTGGAAGACCTCTCTCGCATGAAGACCCACGCGCTGCTGGTCAACACCTCGCGCGCCGAACTGATCGAGCCCGACGCCCTGATCGCTGCGCTCAACCGGGGGCGCCCTGGCCTGGCGGCCGTGGACGTGTTCGAGTCCGAACCCATCCTGCAGGGCCACGCCCTGCTGCGTCTGGAGAACTGCATCTGCACGCCGCACATCGGCTACGTGGAGCAGGAAAGCTACGAGCTGTACTTCGGGTCGGCCTTCGACAACGTGGTCAACTTCATCAAGGGTACGCCCACCAACATCGTGAACCCGGGCGCCCTGCAGATGCGCCGCTGAGCCGGCAGCGGCCGCTTCACGGGCACTGCTGCCGCGAACACGGCATGAAGCGCTTGCGCACCGGCCACAACGCCCCGCAGCCTGCTGCAAGCTCCTGGCTGCCGAGCTGATGCGAGGCAAAGGCGCTGGGCAATAATTGCCCGATGTCCTTACCTGACCTGAACACCATTTCCGTCATCGGCGCCGGCGCCATGGGCCGTGGCATCGCACAAATGGCCGCACAGGCCGGCAGCCAGGTGCTGCTTTACGACACCCAGCCCGAAGCCGTGCGGCAGGCCCTCGCCGGCGTGGGCGAGCAATGGGACAAGCTCCAGGCCAAGGGCCGCATGGACGCGGCCACGGTCGCGTCCTGCAAGGCCCGGCTGCAGGGCGCAGGGTCGCTCGCCCAGCTCAAGGACTGCCAGCTGGTGATCGAGGCCATCGTCGAACGGCTGGACGTCAAGCGCTCCCTCTTTGCCGAGCTCGAGGGCATTCTGGCACCCAGCGCCATCCTGGCCACCAACACCTCGTCGCTCTCGGTCACGGCGATCGCCGCAGGCCTGCAGCGCCCCGAGCAGGTGGCGGGCTTTCACTTCTTCAACCCCGTGCCGCTCATGAAGGTGGTGGAGATCGTGCGTGGCCTCAAGACGCGGCCCGAGGTGCTGGAGGCGCTGACCCAGTTCGCCCGCGCGTTCGGACACACGCCGGTTCAGGCGCAGGACACGCCGGGCTTCATCGTCAACCACGCAGGCCGCGGCTACAACACCGAGGCGCTGCGCATCGCCGGCGAGGGCGTGGCCGACTTTGCCACCATCGACCGCATCCTGAAGGACCAGGTGGGCTTCAAGCTCGGGCCCTTCGAGCTCATGGACCTCACTGCGCTGGACGTCTCGCACCCGGTGATGGAGTCCATCTATCACCAGTACTACGAAGAGGCGCGCTACCGGCCCAGCGTCATCACCGCGCAGCGCCTGGCCGGAGGGGTGCTGGGCCGCAAGACGGGCGAAGGCTTTTACCGCTACGAAGGCGGCCAGGCCCAGGTGGCGCCCGAGCCGCCCGTGCCCCAGGTGGACGAACTGCCGCCGGTGTGGGTGTCCACTCGCGCCACGCGCCGGGCTGAGGTCTACCAATTGCTCAAGGACCTGGGCGCCAGGATCGAGCCCGGCCAGAGCCCTTCGGCCCAGGCACTCACGCTGGTGGCGCCCCTGGGCTTTGACATCACCACCGTGGCGGTGGTGGAACGCCTGGACCCCGCGCGCACGGTGGGCATCGACATGCTCATCGAAGACGCCGCCACCCGCCGCCGCGTGCTGGCCACCAACCCGGCCACCCGCGCCGACATGCGCGATGCTGCGCACGCGCTGTTCGCGCGCGACGGCAAGCCGGTGAGCGTCATACGCGACAGCGGCGGCTTCGTCACCCAGCGCGTGGTCGCCACCATCGTCAACATCGCCAGCGACATCTGCCAGCAGGGCATCTGCACCCCGGCCGACCTGGAAACCGCCGTCACCCTGGGCCTGGGCTACCCGATGGGCCCGCTCGCCATGGGCAACCGTTTCGGTCCGGCCAACGTGCTGGAGGTGCTTTTCAACATGCAGACCGTCTACGGCGACACCCGCTACCGGCCCTCGCCCTGGCTGCGCCGGCGCGGCGCCATCGGCCTGAGCCTGTTGCAGGAAGAGGGCTGACCGATGGCTGCAGCGCTGCTGAGCACCAGCGAGGCCGGAACGCTCGTCCTCACCCTGAGCAACCCGGGCCAGCACAACGCGCTGGACCCGGAGGTGTACGCCGCGGGCGTCGAGGCGCTGAACGCGGCCGAGAACAACCCCGATGTGCAGAGCGTCATCCTCACCGGTGAAGGCCGCACGTTCTGCGCCGGCGGCCACCTGCGCCGCCTGCTGCAGGCCCGCGACGGCGACCTGCAGCAGCAGCGACAGGCGGTGGACGGCCTGCACAACTGGATCGACAGCCTGCGCACCTTCCCCAAGCCGGTGATCGCTGCGGTCGAGGGCGCCGCTGCCGGGGCGGGTTTCTCCCTGGCCCTGGCCTGCGACTTCATCGTGGCAGCCGAAACCGCTTTCTTCACCGCAGCCCACAGCCGCGTGGGCCTGTCTCCCGACGGAGGCGCCACCTGGCACCTGGCGCGCGCCCTGCCCCGGCAGCTGGCCAGCGACGCGCTCATGCGCGGCGCCCGGCTGGAGGCACGCACGCTGGCCCGCCACGGCCTGGTCAACCAGGTCGCACCGGAAGGCGGCGCCCTGGTGGCGGCACTGGCGCTGGCGGCCGAGCTCAATGCCCGCGCGGGCAACGTGCTGGCCAGCGTCAAGGAACTGCTGCAGGACGCCGAACTCCACAGCCTGCCCGCCCACCTTCCGGCCGAGCGCGAGCACTTCATGCGCAACCTGGTGCACGCCAACGCGGGCGAGGGCATGCGCGCCTTCCTGGAAAAACGCGAACCCCGCTTTCGCTGAACGCGCCTGAAAGCGCCTGAAAGCGCCTGAACGAGCCTGAACAGCCCGGCGCCCCGGTCCCCGCGCCCGGGCCAATACCCGCACTGCCTGCGCACCAGTCACCCAAAAGACAGCCCATGGACGATCCGATTCTTACGATGGAGGAACGCTCGGCAATCAATGCCGGGCGCTGGTTCTCATCCCTGTCCCCCTCGCTTCGCCACGACATCCTTCGATGCGCCTATGTCAAACGCTTCCACGACGGCGAGCTGATCGCCGCACGCGGCGACACGCCCGAGGAATGGATGGCCTGCGCGCGTGGCGCGGTGAGGGTGAGCTCCACCTCGGTCACGGGCAAGCAGATCACACTCACCTACGTGGAGCCGGGCATCTGGTTCGGCGAGGTGGCCATGTTCGACGGCGACAGCCGCACGCACGATGTCTACGCGCATGGCGATGCCACGCTGCTGTGCGTGGCGCGCGCCGATTTCCACAAGATCCTGGCCGAGCACGTCGAGCTCTACCAGGCGCTGCTCCGGCTCAACGCCCGCCGCATCCGCCAGCTCTACGGCCTGGTGGAAGACCTCAACACCCTGCCGCTGCGCGCGCGCCTGGCCAAGCAGCTGCTGCACTTGGCGCGCAGCTACGGCGTGGCCAGCCTGGGCGAGGGCAGCGAAATCCGCATCGGGCTGCACTTGGCGCAGGAAGAGCTGGCCCAGCTGCTGGGCGCATCGCGCCAGCGCGTGAACCAGGAACTCAAGGCCATGGAACGCGAAGGCCTGATCCGCATCGAGCCGGGCGGGCTGGTGGTACGCCAGCGCGAGGGCCTGATGCGCCTGAGCGAATCCGACCACGACCGCTGATCCGGCCCCCTGCCCTGCCTGTGGCAGGCACGCGGGCCGACCCGATTGCAAGGAGCCCCGCGTGAGTTCGCCATCCACCGCACCCGACCCGTCGGACGCCCTCCCCTTCAGCCTGCAGGCGCTGGCGCTTCACCTCGGCCAGGCGCTGCCCGGATTCGAAGGCCCGGTCCAGGTGCGCAAGTTCTCGGGGGGCCAGTCCAACCCGACCTATGCGCTGAGCACCCCGGCCCGGCGCTACGTGATGCGCACCAAGCCTGGGCCGGTGGCGCAACTGCTGCCCTCGGCGCATGCGATCGAGCGCGAATACCGCGTCATGCACGCGCTGTCCGGCACCGCCGTGCCGGTGCCGCGCATGCTGTGCCTGTGCGAGGACGAGTCGGTGATCGGCCGTGCGTTCTACATCATGGAGCACCTGGAGGGACGCGTGATGTGGGAGCAGTCGCTGCCCGGCATGTCCGCGGCCGAGCGCGGTGCCATCTACGACGAGATGAACCGCGTCATCGCCGACCTGCACCGCGTGGACTTCCAGGCCCTGGGCCTGGGCGACTACGGCAGGCCCGGCAACTACTTCGAGCGCCAGATCGGCCGCTGGAGCAAGCAGTACCTGGCCTCGGTGACCCAGCCGATCGCCGAGATGGACGCGCTGATCGACTGGCTGCCCCGCCACATCCCGGCGGCCGCGCGCGACGACGGCCGCACGTCCATCGTGCATGGCGACTACCGGCTCGACAACCTCATGTTCCATCCCACCGAAGCACGCGTGATCGGCGTGCTCGACTGGGAACTGTCCACGCTCGGCCACCCCATGGCCGACTTCGCCTACCACTGCATGTCCTGGCACATCCCCCCGGGCACTTTCCGCGGCATCGGCGGGCTGGACCTGGGCAGCCTGGGCATCCCGGCCGAGGCCGACCACCTGGCGCGCTACTGCGAACACGCGGGCCTGCCGCGACCGAGCACATCGGACTGGAATTTCTACCTGGCCTACAACCTGTTCCGCATCGCCGCCATCCTGCAGGGCGTGGCCAAGCGGGCCGAACAAGGCCTGGCCTCCAGCGAACAGGCACGCACCCAAGGTGCCGGCGCCCGACCGCTGGCGCAACTGGCCTGGCAGTTCGCCCAGCGCGCCTGACCTCTTTCCCACGGAGAACACCCCATGCACTTCGACTACACCCCGAAAGTCCGCGACTTGCAGGCGCGCCTGCTGGAGTTCATGGACCGGCACATCTACCCCCAAGAGCACCGCTACCACGAGGAAGTGGCCGCCAACCGCGCGCAAGGCAATGCGTGGGTGCCGCTCCAACTCATCGAGGAGCTCAAGCCGCTGGCCCGCCAGGCGGGCCTGTGGAACCTGTTCCTGCCGCATTCGCCGCGCGCGCCCGAGGGCCTGTCCAACCTGGAATACGCACCACTGTGCGAAATCATGGGCCGCGTGCATTGGGCGCCTGAGGTGTTCAACTGCAACGCGCCCGACACCGGCAACATGGAGACGCTGGAACGCTACGGCACCGAGGAGCACAAGCGCCAGTGGCTCGAGCCGCTGCTGCGCGGCGAAATCCGCTCGGCCTTCCTGATGACCGAGCCGGCCGTGGCATCGTCTGACGCCACCAACATCCAGTGCGAGATCCGGCTCGACGGCGACGACTACGT
>CAYVGD010000109.1:0-8426 GCA_964450095.1 uncultured Polaromonas sp. | reverse complement strand
GCCGGGGAACTGGGTGCGCTTTTGCTGGAGGCTCGCTGGGTCAAGCAGCAAAGGCCCTTGTTCAACCAGAAGCTGCGCGATGCGCGCCAGCTTTGCAGCCTGAGCCTCGAGGACGATAAGCCGGAGGTGGTGTACTCAACGGAGCTTGATTTCGCGCAGGCCGCCGAGCTGTTTGGTCTGTTCGGCAGCCGTCGCGCCGCGCTGGAGGCGCTTCGCGAACTGGCGGATCGCAGCAGGCTCTGCTACGGGTTGCTGGGCCTGGAAAAGCTCAGCCCTGGTCGTGGGTGTTTCCGTTCTGCGCTGCAGCAGTGCGCCGGTGCCTGCTGCGGCGCAGAAAGTCGCCAGGCCCACGATGCACGGCTCAGGGATGGGTTGCTGGACTGGCAGGTGCAGCGCTGGCCCTGGCCAGGCGCCGTGGCGCTGGTCGAGCGCGATGAATCCCTGGTGCAGTGGCATGTGCTTCACCGCTGGCAGTACCTGGGCAGTGCGGCTTCAGCCGCCAAGGCGCAGGCGCTTGCGGGTGCCGCGACGGCAGCGCGTTTCGATGCCGACACCTACCGCATCCTGGTGCGTGCCGTGATGACTGGCTCGGCCCGGTTCGAGCCGCTCTGAGCCTGGCGGCCTAAGATCGCGGCCATGAAGCTCTGCATCTTCGACAATGACACCTTGGCGCCCGAGATGCAGGCGCGCTACGGCAGCTACGGCCGCATGTTCTGCAGGCTCTTCGAGCAGCTGGGCGTTCCCGATGAACACGAGCTCTTCAGCACCGAGCGTGGGGAGTACCCGTCCAGCTACGAGGGCTACGACGCGGTGCTGCTCACCGGCAGCCGTGCCGATGCCTTTTCGGATGCGCCCTGGGTCGCCCGGCTGCGCGATGAAGTGCGGCAGTTGCTCCAGACGCCCACCAAGCTGGTCGGCGTTTGCTTCGGGCACCAGCTGATCGGCTTGTGCCTGGGCGCGCCGGTGGCGCGGGCACCGCAGGGCTGGGGCGCAGGCCGCATGCACTACGACTGGGCCGGCCTGGGGACGGTGCACCTGCTGGCCAGCCACCAGGACCAGGTGCTGGCGCTGCCGCCGGGGGCGCAGCTTCTGGCCGCCAGCGCATTCTGTCCGGTGGCGGCCTACAGCGTCGGGCAACGCGTTTTCTGCGTCCAGCCGCATCCGGAGTTCGACGCGGACTACAGCGCTTTTTTGATGTCATCACGCCGCCGCCTGCTGGGGGAGGACGGTCACCAGGCCCGACTGGACGGCCTAGCGCAGGGCCACGACGGCCTGCGGATCGCCGGCGAAATACTCAGCTTCGTGCGAGGCTGAGGCTGCGGACCTGTTCGGCCAAGTCTGCCGCGGCGCGCTCCGGGTCGGGTGCAGCGACCAGTGCCCGCACCATGGCCGCCGAGCCGACGCCGCTTTCCATCACTTCCGGCAGCCGTTCCGCGTCGATCCCGCCGATGGCCACCAGCGGGCGGGCCTGCAGCAGCCGTGCATAGCGCTTGAGGCGCCCGGTGCCCTGGGGCGCCGTGGCCATGCGCTTGAGCGTCGTGGGGAACACCGCACCCAGGGCGATGTAGCTGGGGCCGAAGGCATCGGCGCGCAGCATCTCCGCGTAGCCGTGCGTGCTCAGGCCCAGGCGCAGACCGGCCGCACGCACCGCGGCCACGTCGGCCTCGTCCAGGTCTTCCTGGCCCAGGTGCACGCCGTAGGCACCGGCGCGGATGGCCGCCTGCCAGTGGTCGTTGATGAAGAGCAGGGCGCCCGTGCCCTCCACGGCCTTGACGGCGGATTGCACCTCGCGCTCGACGGCCTCGGCATCGTCCGATTTGAAGCGCAGCTGCACCGTGGGCACGCCTGCGCGCGCCATGCGGCCCACCCAGGCGGCATCGGGCAGCACCGCATACAGGCCCAGGGCGTGTGGGCAGGGCGCACAGGCCCCCTCTCGCGGCCAGGGGCTCAGGCCGAAGTCCTGCGCCTCGCAGGGCCAGGCCTCGGCGTCGAAGCGGCCCAGGCGCACCGACTGGCGCTGCCATGCGCGTGCCACCACCTGCGCATCGGCCGCGATGAAGCCCAGTGCCACGCAGGCCATGTGCGCGGCCCGGTACACATGATCGTTCACCGGGTCATCCACCGCGGCGCCTGCAGCGGGCGCAGGGCTGGTGGGCAAGGTCTCCGACGCCGCCACGGCCAGTTCGGCATGGTGGCTGACGATGGCTCGGCAGGCGCGGTCGATGTCAGCGGCGGTCAGCATGCCAACCCCTCAAGCCTGGTGCCAGAAAGGCATGCCCAGCACCGGGGTGCTGGGCTGGGCGGCTTGCTGTTCGGTCATGGCGCCGCTCAAGAAGGCGCTGCGGCCGGCCTCCACCGCCTTGGCAAAGGCCTGGGCCATGGTGACCGGGTCGGTGGCCAGCGCCACGGCGGTGTTCAGCAGCACGCCGTCGTAACCCCATTCCATCACCTGGCAGGCGTGCGACGGCAGGCCCAGCCCGGCGTCCACGATCATGGGCACGTCCAGCCGCTCGCGCAGCATGCGCATGGCGTAAGCGTTGATCGGGCCCTTGCCCGTGCCAATCGGTGCGGCCCAGGGCATGACGGCCTGGCAGCCCACGTCCACCAGGCGCCTGCACAGCACCAGGTCCTCGGTGCAGTAGGGCAGCACCTTGAAGCCGTCTTTGATGAGGTAGTCGGCCACGTCCACCAGTTGCAGCGTGTCTGGCTGCAGGGTGTAGTCGTCGCCGATCAGCTCCAGCTTGATCCAGGGCGTGGAGAACACCTCTCGCGCCATCTGCGCGGTGGTGATCACCTCCTGGCGGCTGTGGCAACCGGCGGTGTTGGGCAGCACCGGGATGTTCACGTCCTTGAGCAGTTCCCAGAAGCCGTTGCTGGCCTCGGCCGAGACCGCGCCCTGGCGGCGCAGCGATGCGGTGACCATCGCCGGGGTCGAGACCTTCAGCGCCTGCTGCATCACGTGCGGCGAGGGGTAGCGGGAGGTCCCCAGCAGCAGGCGGCTGGAGAAGGTTTCTCCGTAGAGAACGAGGGGGTCGTCGGGGGTGTCGGTGGCGTTCATGGCAGGAAGGTTCAGCCTCCGGTGATCGGCGAGATCACTTCGATCTGGTCGCCGGTTTTCAGCGCGGTGGCGGTGTACTGGGTCTTGGGGATGAACTGCATGTTGACGGCTGCGGCAAACGGCGGCCGGAAGCCGCCGGCCTCCAGCGCATGCGCGAGCGTGCTGCCTTCGGGCAGTTCATGGGGAAGTTGGTTGATCAGAACCTGCATGGGGTGTCCGTTCAGGCCAGGGCCGGGCTGTCGATGCGCAGCTCAAAGCGCTCGGCCAGTGGGCTGTGGCCCTGCGACAGCAATTCCAACACCACGTCCAGCACGGCCGGCGATATCAAAAAGCCGTGCCTGTACAGGCCGTTGATCTGCAGGCAGCGTTCGCCCAGCCAGCGCAGCGCAGGCAGGTTGTCGGGCAGCGTGGGCCGCAGCTGGGTGGAAATTTCCAAGAGCCTCGCCTCGGCAAAGCCGCTGTGTACCGAGTACGCGGCGCTGAGCAGTTCCATGGCCGAGCGCACGCTGGCTGGCGACAGGTCCTCGGATTCGATCTCGGTCGCGCCGATCACGAACACGTGGTCCTGCTTGGGCGCGATGTAAAGCGGGTAGCGCGGATGCACCAGGCGGGTGGGGCGCTGCAGCGTGACTTCAGGCGCATGCAGCCGCACCACCTCGCCGCGCACGCCGCGCACCTGCCGCCAGTCGGGCTTGGCGCCCAGTCCGCGGCAGTCGAACACCCAGTCGGGCTGACCCGCTTCGCCCGGCCGCCAGGCCTCGGGTGCAGACGCACTGTGCCAGTGCAGCTCCGCGCCCAGGTCCTGCAGCTCGTGCAGCAGGGCCTCGAGCAGCTGCCGGTTGTCGAGCTGGCCCTCTCCGGGCAGCAGGTAGCCCTGTTGAAAGCGCCCGGCCAGCGCCGGCTCGGCCTGGGCCAGTGCGGCGGCGTCCAGCACCTGGGCCGGTTCGATGCCGGGCATGCGCTCGGCTGCGCGCGTCAGGTGCTGGTGCAGGCGCTGCGCGTCGGGCGCGTCCTGCCGGTGCCAGACGATCAGCGTGCCGTTGTGCTGGAAGAACACGGGCCGCGACAGGCTTTGCGTGATGGCCTGCCAGCGCGGCAGGCTGTGCTGGCCCATGCGCACCACGCCCGGCTCGGTCACGGCCGATTCGGCCAGCGGCGCGAGCATGGCGGCAGCGGCCCGGGCAGCGGCATTCGACGCATCAGCGGGGCCGGCGTCATGCACCTCGACGCGGTGTCCGGCACGGCACATCGCGAGCGCGAGCAGCCGGCCCATGAGGCCGGCGCCGAGGATGAGCATGTGTCGGGAAGGGTTCACGGCGTCTGTCTGCGGTCTGGGGGACGAAACAGACGGCCGGGGAGCGGCGAGGTGCTGTGCAAGAAACTGCCCACGCCAGCATGACCTGGATCGGGTCCGAGGGTCTGATCTCAGCCCGGCCCCTTGGAAAAATTTTTCCGGCCGGACACCCCTGTTTCATCCGGCTGGAATTACAGCACATCTCCCTGCACGAACGACCCTGGAGGGAATCCCGGGCGAGCTGCGCGTCGATAATTTGGGGAATGACTTCGCACGAATCCTTACCGCTGCCCACCCACCGTTACGCCCGCGTGCTGAGCATCGCGGGCTCCGACAGCGGGGGCGGCGCGGGCATCCAGGCCGACCTCAAGACCTTCAGCGCCCTGGGCTGTTACGGCATGACAGCCATCACGGCGCTGACCGCACAGAACACCCAGGGCGTGAGCGGCATCCATGCCGTGCCGCCGGAGTTCCTCAAGGCCCAGCTGCAGGCGGTGCTGGAGGACATCGGCGTTGACGCAGTCAAGATCGGCATGCTGCACACACCGGAAGTCGTGCGCGTGGTGGCCTGGGCCATCGACCACTACGGCCTGAAGAACGTGGTGTTCGACCCGGTGATGGTGGCCACCAGCGGAGACCGGCTGATCGAGCAGGCCACGGTGCAGGTGCTGCGCGAGGAACTGTTCCCCCGGGCCAGCGTGATCACCCCCAACCTGGACGAGGCGGCGCTGCTTTTGGGCCGCCCCCTGGCCGACATGGACGCGCTGGAGGGCGCCGCCGGCGACCTGCTGTCGCAGGGAGCCCGAGCCGTCTTGCTCAAGGGCGGGCACCTGCCCGGCGAGGTGGTGATGGACGTGCTGGTCGAGCCGGGCGAGCCCTGGCTGCACCTGCGCAGCGAGCGCATCCACAGCTGCAATGTCCACGGCACGGGCTGCACATTGTCTTCGGCCGTCGCTTCGTTCCTGGCACTGGGCTGGCCGCTGCGCGATGCGGTGCAGCAGGCGCGAGGCTACATCCTCGAAGCCATCCGCGCGGGCGCCGCGGTGCAGACCGGCCGGGGGCACGGCCCGCTTTGCCACGGGCATGCCCCTGTGGCGGCGGTCAGGCTGCCGCTGGGCTGAGCTATCGCGACAGGCCCAGGCGGGAGGCCTTCGGTCTGACCCGGTTCTGCGCCGCCGTGCGGATCGTCGCGGCCTGGGTTGCAAGGTCGTGGACGGCCGGACGCTGGGGCTTTGGCATTCGCAGATTCCCCTGGGCTGGCCAACACGCAGAAGACCGGGCGAGGTGCGGCGCGCCGAGGACGGGCTGACCTGGGCTTTCGCAGCGCACAGCGCTGAGATGGGGTGTGACTGCGCCTTGTGCAGGTTCGTCACGATGGCGTGGACCCCGGTCGATCATGCGCTGAGCATGGCCCTTGTCCTGCCCCCTGTCGGCGGCACTTCTCCACGGGAAGTGCAGAAGCCCGGAGCCTTCAGACCTGCGGCGCGGGCGTTTGCCGGGCGGACCCTCACCCGCCCAGTGAACCTGTTCAGGTTCTTTTCTTGAACGCTCGTCAGGCAGCGGATGGCTGCGGCGCAGGCCGCAGCCACGCCAGCAGCAGGCTCGCCGCGGTGGACGCCAGCAGCGCGCCGAGAAAGGGCGCCAGCGTTGGAACGCCCGTGGGAAAGCTCGCTGCCAGCACG
The DNA here is from genome assembly GCA_964450095.1 of uncultured Polaromonas sp. GTDB lineage: Bacteria > Pseudomonadota > Gammaproteobacteria > Burkholderiales > Burkholderiaceae_C > Polaromonas. The sequence goes on along the minus strand of CAYVGD010000109.1, from coordinate 2,392 downwards.
CCTGCGGCAAGGCTGCCGCTCTCCGCCCAGCCCGGCAGCACCGCGCCCAGCAGGCCTGCCACGGCGCCCGCGACCGCGGCAGCAGGTGTCATGCGCTGCCACAGGCCCAGCAGCACCGGTACCACCGCGGTGGCGCACAGCAAGTCGGCAATCAGGAACAGCCGCAGCACCGACAAACCCTGCAGTGACACCAGCACCACCGGCACCATGAGCAGCACCGTCACCCAGCGCGCCGCCGACAGCGACACCTGGGGGCGGGCCGTGACCACCAGCGAGGCGATGGCGCTTTGCAGCGTGTCCACCGACGACGCCACCAGCGCCACCGCCAGGATGAAGGTGGGCAGGGCCAGCCAGGAGGGCGCGTCACCGAGCAGTGCGAAGAACGGGATGGGGGGGGTGCCGGGGTTCTTGCCCACGGCGATGCACAGCATGCCCAAGGCGCCGACCGCCAGCATCACCGGGATGGTCAGGAGCCCGCCCAGCCATGCGCCGCGCCTTAGTTCGGCATCGCTGCGCGCGGACCACACGCGCTGCCAGTAGCCTTGGTGGAAGATGTTGGCGGCCGTCACGGCGATCACCAGCGTGAGGGCGACGTTGAGCGACACGCCCAGCGGGGCGCTCGGCCATGGCTTCGTGACCGCGCCTTGCGGCAGGTTCACCACCGTGGTGCCCACGACGATGGCCAGCAGCGCCAGCAGCAGCCAGGCCTGCCAGCGGTCGGTGACCATGCTGGCGCGCAGCCCGCCCCAGGTGGTGTAGACCAGTGTGGTGGCGGCCACCGCCACGATGACGGCACCGCCGGAAAGCGGCGTGAGCATGGCCGTGATGGCGCCGATGGCCGTCAGCTCGGCCGTGATGAAGCAGAGCATGTACAGCACCGACAGCGCCGTGACCCACAGCCGCAGCCCCGTGCCGAAGCGGTCTTGCGCGTACTCTGCGATGGTGCGCCCCCGCGGCAGTCGCCGCCGGATGGCCGGGCCGCACCAGGCCAGCACCAGGAAGGGCAGGGCGGCCGAAAGAGCGTAGCCGGCCAGCGCCACCGGACCCACGAAGGCGCCGATTTCGGGGGGTACGAACAAGATCCACGCGCCCATGCCCGAGGCCAGGAACGACAGACCCAGGGCGGTGGCGCCTTGCGTGCCGCGGGCGGTGAGGTAGTCGTCGAGCGTTTCGACGCGGTGGCGGTCGCGCAGGGCGACCCAGATGAAAAAGACGAGAGCGGCCGCCAGGGCCGCCGTGGTGGCGTACAGCATGTCGCGCTTCCTCCGCCGGTATGAGCCGGATCAGGTTCCAGGGTCAGCGTCGAATCAGACGCAGTCTCAGCCCCTTTCGGGACCCCCCTGGCGACGGGTGGATGATGAGTGGGTGATGCCCTGCGTAACAGGGCGGGCGAGATTGTAAGGGCCCGGCCGCTTCTGTCTGCGGAAGGTGAGCGCCATGCTCGGGCGCGCTCTGAATTCGCCAAGGACCCAAGAAAAAAACCGCCGGGTCGCGGCGGGTTGCCTGGGGTGCGGGGCGGTCAGTCGAACACTGGCGATTCCACGCCCAGCACCTTGTGCAGCTTGGGGCTGGTGGTGGTGTACTGAAGGTGGATCTTGCCCTTGTCCGGGAAGATGATGGCCGCTGCCGCAAAAGCCGCCAGCGCGCACTCGTGGAAGCCCGAGAGGATGAGCTTTTTCTTGCCCGGGTAGGTGTTGATGTCACCCACAGCGAAGATGCCGGGAATGCTGGTGGAGAACTTCTCGGTGTCGACCACCAGTTGCTTGCGTTCGATCTCCAGGCCCCAATCGGCGATCGGGCCGAGCTTGGGGCTCAGGCCGAAGAACACCAGCATCATGTCCAGCGGCACCACGCGCGTGACACCGTCGCCGCCCGTGACCTTGGCACCCACGAGCTTGCCGTTGCGTTCCTCGTAGCCGGTGACCTGGCCGACGATGAACTGCATCTCGTAGGCGTCGCACAGTTCCCTCATTTTGGCCACGCTGGCGGGCGCGGCCTTGAAGCCGTCACGGCGGTGAACCAAGATGACGCTTTCGGCCTTGTTCGGGCCTTCGGCGGCGAAGTTCAGCGTCCAGTCGAGGGCGGAGTCGCCACCGCCCACCACCAGCAGGTTCTTGCCAGCGAAGTCGGCCGGGTTCTTCACCCGGTAGAACAGCTGCGAGCCGTCGAATTTGTCCAGGCCGTCGACCTTGAGTGTGCGGGGCTCGAAGGCACCCACGCCGGCGGCGATGAAGATGGTCTTGGTCAGGAAGCGCGTGCCCTTGCTCGTCTCGAGGAAGAAGCGGCCGTCGTCCTGTTTCTGCACCTGCGTGACCGTCTGGCCCTGGTGGAAGGTAGCACCGAAGGGCTCGATCTGCTTAAAAGAGCAGGTATAGAAATATTGAAGCTAGAA
>CAYVGD010000108.1:294-8492 GCA_964450095.1 uncultured Polaromonas sp. | reverse complement strand
GTACTGGTCGCGCAGGGCGCGGCCCATCTCTTCGGGCGAAGTGCCGCGCAGCGTAACGCCAACGCCGGTGGGCTTCTCGCGCACGGCGGGGTCGGCCAGGGCGTTGCGCACCTCGCCGTTGAGCCGGTTGATGATGTCGCGCGGCGTGTTCGGCGGCGCCACCATGGCGAACCAGGAGTTGAAGTAGAAGTCGCGCAGGCCGGACTCGTTGACCGTGGGCACGTTCGGGTACTGAGTCATGCGCTGCGGGGTGGACACGGCCAGCAGGCGCAGGCGCCCGCTTTGCAGCAGCGCGGTGATGGTGCCCAGCCCCTGCATGGTCACGTCCACCTCGCCGGCCGCGGCGGCAACGGCCGCGGGCGTGGCACCTTTGTAGGGCACGTGGGTGAGGTCGATGCCCGCGCGGCTGGCAAAGAGCGCCATGCCGATGTGCTGGGGGCTGCCATTGCCGCCCGAGCCGAAATTGAGCTTGCCGGGGTTGGCCTTGGCCGCGGCGATCAGGTCGGCAATGTTGCGGTAGGGGGAATCGGACTTGACCGCGATGCCCCATTCGATGGTGCCCACCAGGGACAGCGGCTCGAAGTCGGTCAGGGCGTTCCAGGGCACGCGCGGGAAAATGTGCGGCACCATGGTGAGGATGCTGTCGTTGAAGCCGCCGATGGTGTAGCCGTCGGGCGTGGCCTTGGCCACCCGGTCCGCGCCGATCAGGCCCGAGGAGCCAGCGATGTTCTCCACCGCGATGCCCTGGCCCATGTTCTCGGCCATCTTCTGCGTCACCACGCGCGCAGCGTTGTCCACGGCGCTGCCTGCGGCCAGCGGAATGATCATCTTGATGGGTTTGTTCGGGTAGCCGGACTGCGCCAGCGCGGCGCTGCCCAAGGCCAGCCCCAGGATGGCCGCGGCAAGTCGTGCAATGGGTTTCATCTGTGTCTCCGTTGGTGTGATCTGAGCAGGGCAAAGCATAGGCAAGGCCAGCCCATCCGTCCAATAGCGATTTTTCGCTCTGCCATATCATTCGGGCATGGATCAAGCCCCTGCCCGCACCGCATGAACCTGCGCACCCTCAAGTATTTCGTGGCCATTGCCGACGCGGGCAGCCTGAGCGCTGCCGCCGCTGCCATACCGATTGCGCAGCCTGCGCTCACGCGGCAGCTGCGGGAGCTGGAGGCCGACCTGGGCACGCAGCTGTTCATCCGCCTGCCCCGGGGCGTGCGGCTCACACAGGCCGGCGCCCTGCTCTACGAGTCGGCGCAGCGCATCCTCAATGAGGCCGAGCGGGTGCGCCAGCAGCTGGCGCGCAAGCTCGACGACGGACGCGCCACCGTGGTGCTGGGCGTGCCGCCCACGCTGTCGCGCATCATGCTGCCGGGCTTGTTCGAGCAATGCCTGGCGCAGTTCCCGGAGATCGAACTCAAGACCCGCGAGGCTTTCACGCCCACCCTGCTGGACTGGCTGGAACGCGGCCACATCGACATGGCCGTGGTCACCAACCCGCCCTACGGCCGCCCGCTGGTGCTGCAGCCGCTGCTGGGCGAGCCTTTCGCGTTGGTGTCGCACGAGCGCATGAAGCTCAAGCCGGCCGTCTCGGTGGCGCAACTGCAGCGCATGCCGCTGCTGATGACCAGCCTGCACCACGAGCTGGTGAACCAGCAGCTGCAGCCCCTGGGCAAGCAGCTGGAGGTGCGCTCGCTGATCGATTCGGTGGACTCGATCCGCGAGATGATCCTGCGCGGCCAGTGGGCCACGGTGATGCCGGTGTCGGTGTTCCGGGATGCGGGCGCGTCCGCGGGCATCGTGATGTCGGAGATCACCGGCGTCCGGTTGCACCGCCTGCTGGTGCTGGCCACCCGGGCCGAGCCGCACAGGCACGGGGCGGCCGGGGTGGTGCGGGAGATGGTCGAGCATCAGTTCGGGCGCCTGCTCGGCGCGGGCGTGTTCAGCCTGGGGCCGGGTTCAGTCCGGGGGGCCTGACGCGCGCGGGGCAGAGCGCTCGGCCACGCAATGCAGCACGAAGCGGGTCCAGTCGTCGGGTGTGACCGAGCCGAAGCTCTGGTACTTCACCTCGCCGTTGGCCTGCACGGTGCGCACGGCCATGCCCTCGATCAGCCCGGCCTCGGCCATGGCCGCAAGCTTGGACAGGTTGTCCATGGCCTGCTCCCGGCCCTGGTCGGTGCTCACGTCAAAGGAAAGAATCTGCCTGGAATGGTTGCTGTCGTCCATGGTGGCCCGTTCCCGTGGAAGTGTTGCGGTCTCGGGGAGGGCTGGGCAATGCCACGGCCTGGCCACGCTGGTCCCCGGGCGAAGGACCGCCGGGCTGGCCGGATGGCGCGGTGCGGCGGCACATGCACCGCATTGCAGGGGCGCCGGCTCGGGCGGCCCCTAGGACAGTGCGTCATCTCGCCCTAGGCCGGCGCCTTCCCTGCCGGGCGGGCAAAAGCAGCATGCGGGCCGCGCGGTCGCGGCTCGATCAGTCCAGGGCCAGCCAGATGCGGCCGCCCTCGATCTTGGCCGGATAGGTCCGGACCGGCTCGGTCGCGGGTGCGCAGGTCGGACGGCCGTCGCGCACGTCAAAACGGCCCTGGTGAAGCGGGCACTCGATCTCGTGGCCCTCGAGGAAGCCGTCGCACAGGCGGGCGTTGCCGTGGGTGCAGAGGTTGTCGCTGGCGTAGGGCTGCCCGTCCACGCCGTAGATGGCGATGTCACGGCCCTGCACCGCCACGGCCCAGACGTCGTTGTCGGGCAGCTCGTCCTGGGCCATGACGTCGTGCCAGGTCGGGGGGGTGTGGCTCACGGGGTGTCTCCTTGCGCTCGGGCGCGTGTCAGATGGGGTAGATGATGGAATTGGGGATCATCTCGCTGTCGTACACCACCAGGCGGCTCTGAAAGCGCAGGCCCTCGGCGGTCGTGACGATGCGGTCGAGGGTGCGGCCCACGCTGAACACCGTGCTCAGCTGCGACAGCTTGGTGCGGAACACCGCGTAGTTGGCCTCGCAGTCGAAGATACCGCCCTGGGCCGCGCGGATGAGGGGCGCGCCCACGATGTGCCGCTGGTAGTAGGGGTCGTGGAACAGCGTCTCGCGGATGCCGTAGGCGCGGTCCTTGAGCGCGCCCTTGCTCTCGAAGGACAGCGTGGCCAGGGGAAAGCCGCGCTCGTGGTTCTCCCGCGGCTGCAGCCGGTAGCTGCAGTCCTCGGTGAAGAACTCCACCCAGCGGTCCCAGTCGGCCGCATCGACCACGCTGGCGTAGTCGGCATAGAGCTGCTGGATGGCCAGGTATTGCTCGAAGTTCACGGAGGTCTGGATGCGGTCCATGGCTCAGGCCTCCATCACGCGGCGCCAGTAGGCGTACATGCCCCGGATCAAGGTCTCGGTCACCATGTGGTCGGTGTTCTCCACCGTGCGGCCGCCCAGTTCGGCCAGCGCGCGGTGGGCGGGCTTGCTTTCAAAGGCCTCCTGCGAAAACTCGATCACCTCGCCGTCGTCGGCCGACACGAACCCGGCCGGCCCGAACAGGTTGGCCTGGCGCAGGCGGCGCTGCTCCATCTCGGGCGTGTCGTCCTCGAAGCCGAAGTGCGTCCACACGAAATCGAAGGCGTCGTGCCCGACCGGCTGGATGTGGCGCGTGGAGACGCTGTTGACCTGCTGCTGCAGGATCACGCTGGGGAACAGGGTCATCATCACCGCCGTGGGCACCTGCACGCCCCCGGCTCCATCGCCGCCCGCGGGCGCAGGGCCGGCCCACCAGGGCTCGGGCACGATGTCGATGAAGCGCCTGTCGTGCAGCTGCATGCTCTCCTTGAAGCTCGAGACCTGGGTGACCTGCTCGGCCTTGCCCGAGCTTCCGCGCGCCGAGACCATGGCCGCGTGGCGGTGGTGCGCATCCATCACCAGTTGAGACTGGTTGTCCGCCCGCCAGAGCCCGAAGGTCACGAACCAGGTGTGCAGCAGCCCCGGGTGGTAGGGGTCCTTGATGTTTTCCTGCATCAGCTTCCAGTTGCCCGGGATGCGCTGGCGGTTGTAGCCCAGGATCTTGAGCTTGCGGCCGTTGAACAGGCGGTCGAAGTAGCCCAGGATGGCCGGCCCGAGGTAGTCCTCGAACGGCTCCACGTGCTCATCGAAGGAGGCAAACACCACGCCGCCGCGCCGCGCCACCTTCAGCCGGGTCAGGCCGTGCTCGGCGGTCTGGAAGTCGGCCGGCATGCCGCCCTGGACCTTGCCGCCCTGCTTGACGCCGCGCCTGAACGGCACGCCCTGCAGGTCACCCTGCAGCGTGTAGCTCCACTGGTGGTAGGGGCAGACGAATTCCTTTTTGTTGCCGTGGCGCTCGCGGCAAAAGCGCATGCCGCGGTGGGCGCAGATGTTTTCCACCACGGTGATCTCATCCTCTGCGCTGCGCGTCATGATGACCGAGCGCTCGCCCACCACGGTGCGCTTGAAGTCGCCCACGCCCGGAACCTCGGCCTCCAGGCCCACGTAACACCAGTGGCCGCGGTAGAAGAAGCGCTCGAGCTCCTTCTGGTGCAGGGACGCGTCGGTGTAGACCTTGAAGGGTATGCGGCTGGTGCCCTCGCCTTCCCAGCGTGGCTCGGTGGGGAAATGGCTTGGCTGCATGGCTGTCTCCGGAAAGGGTCCGTCCGCTCTGGAGGCGGCCGTCTTGTGGGTGCCGGGATCGTAGGCCGCCCGAATCCATCAGCCAATAGAATCCCGTCAATATTTCACATCACCCAAAGTGATACAGCGTGGACCTTGAACGCCTGGACCTCAACCTCCTGCAGGTGCTGCACCACCTGCTGGCGGAACGCCGCGTGTCGGGCGTGGCGCAGAAGCTGGGCGTGTCGCAGCCGGCGGTGAGCAACGCCTTGGCCAAGCTGCGGCGCCAACTGGGTGACGAGCTTTTCGTGCGCACCCCACGCGGCATGGAGCCAACGCCCTACGCCCAGCAGCTGGGCGAGGCGGTGGGCCAGGCGCTGGGCGACCTGCGATCGGCGCTGCAGCAGCCCAGCCGCTTCGAGGCGGCCTCCAGCGCACGCACGTTCACGGTGGGCATGACCGACATCGGCGAGATTTATTTCCTGCCCCGCCTGCTGGCCTACCTGCAGCAGGCCGCGCCCAGCGTGCGGCTGAGCACGGTGCGCAACACCGCCGCCCGGCTCAAAGACGACCTGGCCGAGGGCCGGGTGGACCTGGCCATCGGCCTGCTGCCCAGCCTGCAGGCCGGCTTCTTCCAGCAAAGGCTCTTCAGCCAGCGCTACGTCTGCCTCATGCGGCGCCAGCATCCGCTGGCCGGCCGGAGGTTGTCGCTGAAGGACTTCGCAGCGGCAGAGCATGTGGTGGTGGTGTCGGCCGGCACCGGGCACCACGAGGTGGACGCGCAACTGGCCCAGCGCGGCATCCACCGGCGGGTGCGGCTGGTGGTGCCGCATTTCGTGGCCATTGGCCACATCCTGCAGGCCAGTGACCTGCTGGCCACAGTGCCCGAAAAACTGGCCGAGCGCATGACCGGACCCTTCGGGCTGCTGAGCGTCCAGCACCCGGCAGACCTGCCGGAGGCGGCGATCCATGCCTTCTGGCATGCACGCTTTCACAAGGATGCGGCCAACCAATGGCTGCGCTCGCTGTTCTTCGAGCTGTTTGGCAGCGGCTGAGCCCCTCCGGGCGGGTCCAGCCCCAGTGCGCTCACAGCCGCTCGATGGCATGGGCCCGCAGCACCATCTCCTGCTGGCCAAAGCGCTCTGCCAGGTCCTGCCCGTAGGCCTGCCACCAGGGCCGGTCGAGCTCGGGCACCATCACCTCGTAAACGCAGACCTCATCGTGCTCCAGCGCGCCGCCGTCGTGCTCCCACAGCCCCTCGGCCGGCGCGCGCGTGTAGGCGGTGAGGCCACCGAAACGCTCCACCAGTTCACGGCGCACCTGCGCGAACAGCGCCCGCGGCTGCGGCCCGCCCTGCGGATGCTTCAGGGGAAGAAGAATCTGAACCAGGTGCATGGACCTGCGCGCCCTTCAAGGTAGCCCCTGGGTCTGGCATGCCGCCTGGAGATGGGAGCACCTCTGGACAGACGCCCGCACAGCGCCGGCTGTCTTCCCCGGCACTGGCCGCGCAGCCTCGTCAGCCCGAGGCTCCGCGGCCGATGCGGTCATCGGCCTCGGGACCGATCTGGCCCTGCGGGGTCGACTGGTTCACCAGTTCGGGCAGCAATTCGGCCAGCCCCCCGCGCACCTCGTCCTCCGGCACGCCACACTGCGCCGACATGCGGGAGATCTCCTCCGGGCCGACCACGTCCTGCACCGAGTCGGCATCCAGATCCTGGTTCTCACCCGTGCCCACCCAGGAAGCGGCCTGCGTGCCGTAGCCGCGCTGCCCGAAGCGCTGCACCACCGAGCCCACGCCACCGCTGCGCTGCACCCACTGCAGTGCCAGCGGCAGGAGCATCATCATGAAAGTGGCCCTGCCACCGCCGCCCAGCCCCGAGCGCCCCTGGACTGAGCCGAACCCCTGCGCGGGCAGGCCAGCCGATACGTTCTCGGCCGAATCGCCCCTGCCGGGGCGCTGCACCGATCCACCCAGGGCTCCACCCAGGCCCCCGCCGAGCAGACCGCCCAGGCCTTCAGGCCCACCGCCGCCCGCACCCCGACCGGACAGCACGCTGCCCAGCAACTGTCCCCACATGCCTGAACCCATGACCTGCTCCTTGTGCAAGCGACACAAAGAACCCAGCTTGGCCAGCCCGGGCCTGCCACGGCGTGGGAAGGCAGGCCTGGGGCGTGAAGGCGCTCGCCGGCCGGGGGTGTTTCAGAACTCGGTGCGCAAGCGCAGCATCCAGACCTGCACCGGGCCGCTGCGGTCGGCGTTGTAGCCGGGGTTGCGCAGCAACTGAAGGCCCGCGCTCAGGGACGACTTCAGCCGTGCGCCCAGGCCCGGCACGCCCAGCTCCCGCAGCGCCCAGCGGTACCAGCCCTCGGCCACCTGCTCGCTTGCGTAGCTGAGCCGGCCGTCCCCCAGGAAGGCGCCCAGGCCGCCTGCGGCCAGGTAGCTGCGGTGTGGCTGCGAAATGTCGTGCAGCGCCAGGCCCAGCCCCCAGCGGTCCTGCGGCCGGCCCCAGCGCGCACCGGTGAATTGCCCGCCCGCGGCCAGTTGACGGTCGATCTGCGTGAAGGCATAGGTCTCGGTGCGCCCGTCGCTGGCGCTGGCGCGAAAAAAGAGGCCCGCGTCCTCGCCCAGAGGCCATTCCAGGGTGAGTCCCCAGCCGTGCTTGTCCTGAAGCCTGCGCACCTCGGCCACGCTGGGCTGCGTGCCCGTGCTGCGCGCGAGCGCCAGTGCATCGTCGAAGGCGCCGCCGTTGACGCGGTTGTGAAACCACAGCAGCCGCGCGCGCGCGGCGCCCCCAGGGGCCTGGACCGGCAGCGCCGCGTCAGCCTCGAGAAAATCGCCCCACTGTCGCTGCAGGTTGGTGTCGAGTGCCAGGCCGTTGCTGATGCGCGGCTGGGCAGCCCGGCCGAAGCGAACCGACCAGCCGGGCGTGCGGTACTCCGCGAGCACGCCGCGGGTGTAACCGCGGGCATCGGCCGGGTAGTCCCAGGCACCATGGGTGAGGAAGGCCCAGTTGAGGAACTGCTCGCGCGGGTCCTTGGCATACGGGTTCGGATCCATGAAGTCGAGCACGGAGAAGGTGCCCACCACCCAGGTCCAGCGGTTTTCGGTGCTGGTCTCCCCGAGTTCATTGAAGTCGGCCTCGATCCGCTCGGCAGCGCCGCCCATGCGGATGCGCTGCTGCACGTAGGCCCGGGCCACGTAGCCCTTGAAGTCGGGCGAGGCGCCGCGCTGCAGCTCGCCGTTGCTCAAGCCACCCGCACCGGTCAGGCGCGACAGCGGCTGGCCCGCCGCAGCCTCGGGGTTGAGGTGGAACTGCGCGCCCTGCCAGAGCCGCCAGCCCAGGTCGGCCGTGAGGGTGCGGGAAAACGAGCTCTCGGCCTGCGTCTGCAGGGAGTTCTCGCCTGAGTAAGGCGCATCGAAGGCAGGTTTGCGCTGCTCCACCCAGGTGAACTGCCCGCGCAGCGCAAAGCGTTCTGCCGGCGGTGCAGGCTCGGCCCCGGCGCAGGTGGACCACAAAAAAGCGCACAGCAGCGGCGCAAATGCAGGGCGGAACATGGAGAGCGGCACAAGGACGGTGGAAGGGGGCGGCCGATGTGGCCTGCCCGGAA
>CAYVGD010000108.1:0-284 GCA_964450095.1 uncultured Polaromonas sp. | reverse complement strand
GCCTCGGGAGCCGGACAAAGGCGGGAGGGAGGCTGACGTTCGGGAGGGGTCGTCAGGCGGGGATCAAGGTCCTGGAACATGGCCTGCCCGGAGGGAATCGAACCCCCGACCCACAGCTTAGAAGGCTGTTGCTCTATCCGACTGAGCTACGGGCAGTGGTGCAAGTCTTCGGCCGTAATGTAGCCCGGCCGTGTGACAGGTCCGCGTCAACAGCATGCCCTGGGCGATGACGCTGGATCCCTCAAGATGGATGGTCGGAGTACAAGGATTCGAACCTTGGACCC
>CAYVGD010000107.1:0-8548 GCA_964450095.1 uncultured Polaromonas sp. | reverse complement strand
GAGCCGCTGTTCAAGCGCGGCTGGCGCGAGGACAAGGGCGATGCGCCGCTGAAGGAGACGCTGGCCGCGGCCATGATCGCCGCCAGCGGCTGGGACCGGCAGTGCCGCGAAGGCGTGCCGCTTTACGACCCGTGCTGCGGCTCGGGCACCATCGTGGTCGAGGCCGCGCAGATCGTCTGCAACATCGCCCCGGGCCTGCAGCGCCGCTTTGCCTTCGAGAAGATGCTGCCTTTCCAGGCGCATGTGTGGCAGGGCCTCAGGAACGAAGCCGAGGCCGCCGTCACCGCACCCATGGCGCCGGTGTTCGGCAGCGACGTGTCCTTTCGCATGGTCGATTTCGCCGAGCGCAACGCCGAGCGTGCGGGCGTGGCCCATGCCGTGCAGCTGCGCGGCGGCGACGCGCTCCAGCGCATGCCGCCTGCGCCCTCGGGTGTGATGCTGGTCAACCCGCCTTATGGCGAGCGCATCGACGTGGCCGGCGTGGCCGGCCAGCGCGGCGGCGCGCGCGGGCGCAGCGGGCCGGGCTTTGCCCGCCAGGCCGTGGACGAATTCGGCCAGCCCCTGGCCCAGGCGCCGCAACGTGCCGGGCGCGAGCAGGCCCAAAGCGCCAGCGGCGAAGGCGTGGCCGATTTCTTCCTGCAGCTGTCGGCCCACTGGAAGAAGCATTACGCCGGCTGGACTGCCCACCTGCTCACGCCCGACCTCAAGCTGCCGGGCAAGATGCGCCTGAAAGAGTCGCGCCGCGTGCCCATGTGGAACGGGCCCATCGAATGCCGGCTCTTCCGCTTCGACCTGGTGGCCGGCTCCCCGCGCAAGCCCGAGTCGCCTGGCCCGGCCGCCGCGGCCTCCGAAGGCGCGCAGGGCTGAGGTTGGCTGTCTTGCACGCCGCCCCCGCTTCCGATGCCTTCGTCCCGGTCCCGCAGCCCGGGGCGCAGCCGCCAGCCGGTGCGGCACCCGCCATCGTGCTGGACACCAACATCCTGCTGGACCTCTTCATCTTCAGCGATCCGCACGTGGCGGCGCTGCGCAGCGCACTCGACGCGGGGGAGCTGCGTTTTGTCTCCACCGCCGTCATGCGCGAGGAGCTGCGCCGGGTGCTGGACTACGCGCAACTGCAGCCGCGCATGGTGTTTCACGGCATCACGGCCGCGCAGGTGCTGGCCGCCTTCGACCGCCACGCCACGCTCTGCGACGTGGCGCCCAAGGCGCCCTTCACCTGCAAGGACGCCGACGACCAGAAGTTCATCGACCTGGCGGTGGCGCAGCGCGCCCGGCTCATCAGCAAGGACAAGGCGGTCATCTGCATGGCCAAGCGCCTGCGCACCCTGGGGGTGGAGGTGGCCCGCATCTACCTGCCGCCAGCGCCGCAGGCCCTCGAAGCCGCCTGAGTTGGCTCTTGCGGGGCGGGTGCCGCGTTGCCGCCCGGACTTCAGATCAATGAAGCCTGCGCGGTCTGCGGCTCGGGCTGTTCGGCGACCTGGGCCGGGCGGCCCGACCGCCCCTTGCCGCTGGCAGCGCGCTTGCCGGCGAGCTTGCCGGTGCGGCGGGGTGCCGCTGGCTGCAGCGCGAAGCTGTGCGCGCTGGCGCGCGGCCAGTGCTCCTTCCAGGGGTTGGGCAGGCGGCCCGCCTCCCCCTGCAGGGCGCCGGGTTCGAGCCGCGGGAGCAGTTGGCTGAGTGGCAGCACCTCGGTGCGGCCGGTGCGGCACATGATGTGCTCTGCCGTGATCTCGCGCGGATGGTTCAGCCCCGCCGCCTGCACCAGCTCCTGCAGCGCATGCAGCGTGCTGCGGTGGAAGTTGCGCACCCGCTCGGCCTTGTCCGGCACCACCAGCGCCCGCTGGCGCAGAGGGTCCTGCGTGGCCACGCCCGTGGGGCAGGCGCCAGTGTGGCAGGTCTGGGCCTGGATGCAGCCCAGCGCCATCATGAAGCCGCGCGCAGCGTTGCACCAGTCGGCGCCCAGGGCCATGAGCCGGGCGATGTCGAAGCCGCTAACCACCTTGCCCGCCGCGCCGATGCGGATGCGCTTGCGCAGTCCCGCGCCCACCAGCGTCTGGTGCACCAGGCTCAGCGCCTCCTGCAGCGGCATGCCCACATGGTCGGTGAACTCCACGGGCGCCGCGCCCGTGCCGCCCTCGGCGCCGTCCACCACGATGAAGTCGGGTGTGATGCCACTCTCCTGCATGGCCTTGACCATGGCGAACCACTCCCAAGCGTGGCCGATGGCCAGCTTGAAGCCCGTGGGCTTGCCGCCCGAGAGCTGGCGCAGCAGGGCGATGAACTGCATCATCTCCAGCGGCGTGGAAAACGCGCTGTGTGCCGCGGCCGACACGCAGGTCACCCCCACCGGGACGCCGCGCGCCTCGGCGATCTCGGGCGTGACCTTGGCGCCCGGCAGCACGCCGCCGTGGCCGGGCTTGGCGCCCTGGCTCATCTTGAGCTCGATCATCTTGACCTGCGGGTCGCGCGCGTTGGCCATGAAGCGCTCTTCGCTGAACGAGCCGTCTTCATGGCGGCAGCCGAAGTAGCCCGAGCCGATTTCCCAGATCAGGTCGCCCCCGTGCTCGCGGTGATGGCGCGAGATCGAGCCTTCGCCCGTGTCGTGCGCAAAGCCCCCCAGCGCCGCGCCCTTGTTGAGCGCGCGTATCGCGTTGGCCGACAGCGACCCGAAGCTCATGGCCGAGATGTTGAAGACGCTCGCCTCGTAGGGCTGCGTGCAGCCCCCGGGCGAGGGCGCTGCGCCCGGCTCGCCGCCGATCCAGAGCCGGAAGTCACTGCCGGCCAGCTGCGTGGGCTGGGCCGAGTGGTTGATCCATTCATGGCCCTGCGCGGCCACGTCCAGCTGCGTGCCGAAGGGCCGCGCATCGGGCTCGCCCTTGGCCCGCTGGTACACCAGCGAGCGCTGCGCGCGCGAGAACGGCGTGGCCTCGCGGTCGCCCTCCATAAAATACTGGCGTATCTCCGGCCGGATGAACTCCAGCAGAAAGCGCAGGTGCCCGATCACCGGGTAGTTGCGCGTGATGGCATGCTGGCCCTGCCGCAGGTCCAGCACACCGCGCAGCGACAGCAGGCCGGCCACCAGCAACACCCCACCGCCCTTGCCGAAGACCACCCACCCGAAGAAGGCGCCGCCCGCGGCCGCCACGCACAGGGCGAAAGCCCAGTAACGCACGGGCAGTGCGGCATCGATTCGCTTGAGCATGACAACCTCCGCAGTGATGGCTCAGGCATTCTCCAACACAACCGTGAACCACGGAACGAAGAGGTTTCGCCATGTTTGAGCTCTTTTCCCCCGCTCCCGCCCCCGGCGACGCCCAGCCCCTGGCCCCCGAGGATTTCGACACCCTGGACGGCATCCTCGACGAGATGCGCAACCGTCTGGACGAAACCCCCCAGTGGGAGTTCTGCGAGGGTTTCCTTGCCGCGCTCATTTGCTGCCGCCGGCCCATCCCGGCCAGCGAGTACCTGCCGGTGCTCCTGGGCCTGCCGATGGAAGGTGAGGTCGAAGGCGAAGGGCAGGGCTCCTTCAGCGACGAGGCGCAGCTGCACCAGTTCGCCGGGCTCTGGCGCCGCCGCTGGACCGAGGTGCAGGCCGCGCTCGATGCGGAGGTGAACAACCTCGAGGACGAGCGCTGCTACCACCCCGAGCTCACCGACCAGCGCGGCGCGGTGCTCGAACTCGACGAAGCCGAACGCGCCCAGTTCGAGATGTTGGACCTGCCTTCCTTCGCGCAGGTCTGGGCCCTGGGCTTCATGTTCGCCGTTGAGAACTGGCCCGAGGACTGGGCCGCGCCGCGCGACAAGGACCTCGCACGCCAGCTCGACGGCGCCCTGGCGGCCGTCGTGGCGCTCACCGAAGACGACCGCGGCACGCCCGAAGTCGCGCCTTTTGGCGACGGCCCGGCCACGGTCAGCCAGGACCGCGTCAACGACCTGGCCGACGCCATCTGGGCCACCTACGACCTGCGCGCCCTCTGGCGCCAGCTGGGCCCGCGCATCGCCACCGTGCGCGCCCAGGCCACCCCCGGACGCAACGACCCCTGCCCGTGCGGCAGCGGAAGGAAATACAAGAAGTGCTGCGGTGCGTGAGCCGCAGCCAACCCGGCGCCGGCCTGCGGGCGGGCAGCCCTGCGTGGTGCAGCGTGGCGCGGCGTGGCGCAGCAGTCACACACCGGGGCCGTGAAGGGGCCTGAAAAGGCGCATCCGGCCCGTCTGTGAGCACAATCGCATCCACCGCCCCCCGGGGCTTGGATCCGATGCCTTTCATGACGCTGCAAACCCTGCGCGGCCTCTGTTACGCGCTCACCATTCTTTTCAGTGCCTTCCTGCTTTTTCAGGTCCAGCCGCTGATCAGCAAGTTCATCCTGCCCTGGTTCGGCGGCAGCCCCTCGGTGTGGACCACGGCGATGCTGTTCTTCCAGTGCGCCCTGTGCGGCGGCTATTTCTATGCCTTCGTGCTGAGCCGGCGCTGCTCCGTGCGCGGGCAGACGGTCATCCACCTGGCGCTCTTGCTTCTGGCGGCCTGGGCGGCGGCCTTCATCATCCCGGAAGCGGCGCTGAAGCCCTCGGGCCAGGAGGACCCGGCGCTCAAGATCGTGCTGCTGCTGGCTCTGAGCGTGGGCCTGCCGTATTTCTTCCTGGCCACCACCGGGCCGCTGGTGCAGCACTGGTATGCGCGCGCCCAGCCGGGCCGCTCGGCGTTCCGGCTGTACGCGCTTTCCAACGCGGGCTCGCTGTTTGCCCTGCTGTCCTTTCCCCACCTGTTCGAGCCCTACTTCGCGGTGCAGGAGATCGGGCACCTGTGGTCCCTGGGCTTCTGGGCTTTTGCGCTGTTGTGCGCAGCCTCGGTGCTGCTCAACCACCTGCTGCCCGAGCCGGTGATGCCGGTGACGACCGCCGGTTCATCTGCCGTAGCATCCGCCGGTTCATCCGCAGGCGTGCACCCCGCCAGCGCAGGTGCCGGGTGCGGGCAGGGCACCCGCGAAACGGCGCGGCCTGCGCTGGCCACGCGCCTGCTGTGGGTGGCGCTGCCGGCCCTGGCGTCGCTGGCTTTCATCGCCACCACGGACCGGGTGAGCCACAACGTCGCGCCCGAGCCGCGGCTGTGGATCACCACGCTGGGGCTGTACCTGCTGACTTTCATTGTTTGCTTCGACCATCCGCGCTGGTACCAGCGGCGCTGGGCCGTGCCGCTTCTGGCGGTCACGCTGTTCCTGCTGAGCGGCCGGCATGAGTTGCCGGCGCTCTTCGGGCTGGAGCCGGACCTGTCGCTGGCGCAGACGCGCTGGGCGCATTTCGTGGTGATGTTCCTCGTCTGCTTTGTAGCGCACGGCGAGCTCTACCGCGCCCGCCCGGCGAATCCGCGTTACCTGACCGAGTACTACCTGCTCATGTCGGTGGGCGGCGCCTGCGGCGGGCTGTTCGTCTCGCTGGTGGCCACGCCCTGGTTCAGCGACTACCACGAGTGGACGCTCATGCTGCTGGCTGCGCTGGCGATGGCGGGGCTGCTGGCCTGGCGCGCGCCCGTTGCGCGCTGGCTGCGGCCGGCACTGCCCCTGGGCGTGTGCGCCATGGCGGCCGTGGTCGCCTACTGGGAGGACCCGCTGTCGCTGCGCACCCACGGCGCAGGCAGCGAACGCTCGACCCTGCTGCACCAGGACCGTAATTTCTACGGCACGGTGACCGTGGCAGACGTGCGCGATGCCCGCGCCCCGGAGCGCGACCAGCGCATCTTCTACAGCGGCCAGGTGGTGCATGGCGTGCAGTTTCTGCACCCCGACCGGCGACGCGCCAACCTCACCTACTACGGCGAGGAAAGCGGCGCGGGCCAGGCGCTGCGGCATGCCGCAGCGGCCAAGCCTTCGCTTCGCGTGGCCATCGTGGGCCTGGGCGCGGGCACGCTGGCCAACTACGCCCGGCCTGCCGACGAATACGATTTTTACGAGATCAACCCGCAGGTGATCGACGTCGCGCGCCGCTGGTTCGACAACCTGGCCCAATGCCAGGCGCGCACGCAGCGGATGTACCTGGGCGATGCGCGGCTGAAGTTCGAAACCCTGCCGGTTGACCGGCGATACGACGTGATCGTGCTCGATGCCTTCTCAGGCGGCTCGGTGCCGCTGCACCTGCTCACGCGCGAGGCTTTTGCGCTGTATGCCCGGCATTTGGCGCCCGACGGCCTGATCGTGGCGCACATCACCAACAGCTACCTCGACCTCTATCCCGTGGTGCGCCGGCAGGCGCAGGCGCTGGGCATGAACTTCCGCCGCGTGGACCAGGCCTACGACGGCGAACGCGGCATCAACGCCAACCGCTACCTCGTCATGGGCCACAACGCGGGCTACTTCGCGCGGCTGGGGCCCGACGCCGGTCCGCCCACCACGCGCAGCTCGGGCCTGCGGCCCGAGGACGCACCGCTGTGGACCGACAGCTTCAGCAGCATCGGCCCCATCCAGATCCAGGACTGACCCCCGGGCCGGCGCCCTGCACGGGCCTTCAGCCGTGGGGCGCCGCCTTGACGAAGCCGCCGCCCTGGTAGACCACGGCCGGGTCGCTCGTGTCCAGCACCGGCTGGCGTGCCTCCACCGCGGCGCGGAACACGTCGGACGAGTCCAGGGGCCGAAAGCCGATGTGCCGCGCCAGCGTGTTGTCGTACCAGGAGGTCTGGTTGTCCGAGGTGCCGTAGATGATGGTGTGGCGCACCACCGGGGCCGTGAGCGCGGCCATCACCAGACGCTCCAGGTCGTCGTAGCTCAGCCAGGTGGCCAGCATGCGCCTGTCCTTGGGCTCGGGGAAGGACGAGCCGATGCGGATGCTCACGGTCTCGATGCCCCAGCGGTCCCAGTAGAGCTGGGCCACGTCCTCACCGAAGGCCTTGGAGAGGCCGTAAAAGCCGTCGGGCCGCGGCGGCGACTGGGCGTCGACCACCTCGTCCTGGCGGTAAAAGCCCATTACGTGGTTGGAGCTGGCGAAGACGATGCGCTTGACTCCGTGCTTGCGCGCGGCCTCGTAGAGGTTCACCACGCCCATGATGTTGCCCGCCAGGATGGGCGTCCAGGGCTGCTCGGTCGAGACGCCGCCCAGGTGCACGATGGCGTCCACGCCCTCGACCAGCTTCATCACGGCGGCCTCGTCCTGCAGTGGGCACAGCGCGATCTCTTCGCCGGCTGCCGCCTGGACCGGCTGCAGCGCCTGGATGTCGCTCAGGCGCAGGGTGTCGCAGTAGGCCTTCAGGCGCGGGCGCAGTTCGCGGCCCAGGCCGCCGGCGGCGCCGGTGAGCAGCAGGCGCGAAAAGCGCAGGGGGGTGGCGGGGGTGTTCAGCATGGACGGCAGGGGGTCAAAAAGGTGTCAGGCCTTGAAGCGGCCAGCCAGCTGGGCGGCGCTGTCGCGCAGCAGGTTCTGGTCGGCGCCCACGGCCACGAAGAGGCCGCCCAGTTCCAGGCAGCGGCGGGCGATCGCCTCGTCGCCGGTGAGGATGCCGGGCGCCTTGCCGCAGGCGCGGATGCGTTGGAACGCGTCCTCGATGGCGGCCAGCACCTCCGGGTGCTTGGGATTGCCGATGTGGCCCATGGCGGCCGAGAGGTCGCCGGGGCCGATGAACACACCGTCCACGCCTTCCACGCTGGCGATCGCTTCAATGTTCCTCAGGCCTTCAGGCGTTTCGACCTGGAGCAGCAGGCACAGCTCGTCCTTGCAGCGCTTGGCGTAGTCCTTGATGCGGCCATAGCCGCTGGCGCGCGGCGCGCCGGCGAAGCCGCGCACGCCCTCGGGCGGGTAGCGGGTGTAGGACACCGCATTGCGCGCCTCTTCCTCGTTCTGGATGTAGGGCACGATCAGCGTCTGCACGCCGATGTCCAGCAGCCGCTTGAAGGTGACCATGTCGTTCCAGGGCGGGCGGATCACCGGCATGGTGGGGCTGGTCTGCAGCGCCTGCAGCTGGGCAAGGATGGTGGGCAGCTCGTTGGGCGAATGCTCCATGTCCAGCACCATCCAGTCAAAGCCGCAGTGGCCCAGGATCTCGGTGCTGATGTTGCTGCACAGGTGCGACCACAGGCCGATCTGGGGCCGGCCTTCCTTCAGGGCGCGCTTGAAATGGTTGATGGGCAGGTCCATGGGGTGTCTCTCCGGAGGGTCAGGGTGGCGGCGCCATCAGCACCGCGCGGAAGTCGTTGATGTTGGTGAGCGTGGGGCCGGTCACCACGGCGTCGCCCAGGGCGCCGAAGAAACCGTGGCCGTCGTTGTCGTCGAGGCTCGCCGTGGCTTTCAGGCCCAGGGCGCGTGCGCGGGCCAGCGTGTCGGGGGCCAGCAGCGCGCCGGCCGTCTCCTCGATGCCGTCCACGCCGTCGGTGTCGCCGGCCAGGGCCCAGATGCCGGGAGCGCCCTTGAGCGCCACGGCCAGCGAAAGCAGGAACTCCACGTTGCGCCCGCCGCGGCCGGTGCCGCGCACGGTCACGGTGGTCTCGCCGCCCGACAGCAGCACACAGGGCGCTGCCAGCGGTTGGCCGTGCGTGGCCACCTGCTGCGCGATGCCGGCCATCACGCGGCCGACCTC
>CAYVGD010000106.1:0-8610 GCA_964450095.1 uncultured Polaromonas sp. | reverse complement strand
ATGGAGAGCATGACCAACGCGCCCTACCTCATGCTCAAGGGCCGCGGCGGCTACCGCATGGGCCACGACCGCATCTTCGACCACATGATGCTCGACGGCCTGGAGGACGCCTACCAGAGTGGCCGCAGCATGGGCACCTTCGGCGAGGACTGCGCGGCCAAGTACAACTTCACCCGCGAAGCCCAGGACGCCTTTGCCATGGCCTCGGTCCAGCGTGCGCAGAACGCGATCGCCAGCGGCGCCTTCGCCGCCGAGATCGCGCCCGTCACGGTCAAGACCCGCGCCGGCGAAACGGTGGTGAGCATCGACGAGGGCCCGGGCAAGATCAAGGTCGACAAGATTCCCACGCTTCGGCCGGCGTTCAAGAAGGACGGCACCATCACCGCCGCCGCCAGCTCCTCCATCAACGACGGCGCGGCCGCCATGGTGCTCATGCTTGAAAGCACCGCCCGCCGCCTGGGCTGCGCCCCGGTGGCCCGCATCCTGAGCCATGCCACGCACGCCCAGCAGCCCGAGTGGTTCACCACCGCGCCGGTGGGCGCCGCACAGAAGGCGCTGGACAAGGCCGGCTGGCAGGTCGGCGACGTGGACCTCTGGGAGGTCAACGAAGCCTTCGCCGTGGTGCCCATGGCGCTCATGCACGAGCTGAAGGTGCCGCACGAGAAGGTCAATGTCCACGGCGGTGCCTGCGCGTTGGGCCACCCCATCGGCGCCTCGGGCGCGCGGATCATGGTCACGCTGCTGCATGCGCTCAAGGCGCGGGGCCTGAAGAAGGGCCTGGCCACGCTGTGCATCGGCGGCGGCGAGGCCACGGCCCTGGCGCTGGAGCTCTGCTGAGCCATGCCCTGCGTGCTGGTCATCGGCGCCTCGCGCGGCATCGGCCTGGAGTTCGCGCGCCAGTACGCCGAGGACGGCTGGCGGGTGATCGCCACCGCCCGCGATGACGCGGGCCTGGCGCGCCTGAAGGCCCTGGGTTGCGAGGCGCTGCGCCTGGACGTGGCCGACCCGGCCAGCGCCAGCCGCATCGCCTGGTCGCTCGACGGCGAGTCGCTGGACCTCGCGCTTTTCGTTGCCGGCGTCATGGGCCCGGGCGGGGCCGACGCGCCGCCCACCCAGCCCGAGTTCGACCGCGTGATGCACACCAACGTGCTGGGCGCCATGCAGTTGCTGCCCCAGGTCGTGCCCCTGCTCCAGCCCGGCGCGGCGATGGCCTGCATCAGCAGCCAGATGGCCAGCCTGGCCGACTGCACAGGCGGCAGCGCCTGGCTCTACCGCGTGAGCAAGGCCGCGCTCAACATGGTGGTGCGCGCGGCCCAGCAGGCGCATCCGGACCGCACGCTGGTGGCGCTCAGCCCCGGCTGGGTCCGGACCGACATGGGCGGCGACCAGGCGCCGCTGACCGCCGTGCAGAGCGTGGCCAGCATGCGACGGACGCTGGCCTCGCTCACCCCGGCCCAGCGCGGCGCCTTCCTCGACCACGACGGCCAGCCCCTGGCCTGGTGAAGACAGAACCCGAAAAACAGACCCCAAGGAGACCCCATGCTGCTCAATGCCGACCAGGCCATGGTGCGCGACGCAATGCGCGACTTCGCCCAGCGCGAACTCTGGCCCCGCGCCGCCGAGTGGGACCGCAACCACCATTTCCCCAAGGACGTGCACCAGGGCCTGGCCGCACTGGGCGCCTACGGCATCTGCGTGCCCGAGGCCTACGGCGGCGCCAACCTCGACTACACCACCCTGGCCGTGGCGCTGGAGGAGATCGCCGCGGGCGACGGCGGCACCAGCACCGCCATCTCGGTGACCAACTGCCCGGTCAACGCCATCCTCCTGCGATATGGCAGCGAGGCACAGAAGCGGCAGTGGCTGGTGCCGCTGGCCCAGGGCCAGATGCTGGGGGCCTTCTGCCTGACCGAGCCGCAGGTGGGCAGCGACGCCTCGGCCCTGCGCACCACGGCCACCCGGCAGGGCGACGAATACGTCATCCAGGGCGTCAAACAGTTCATCACCAGCGGCAAGAACGGGCACGTGGCCATCGTCATCGCGGTGACCGACAAGGGCGCCGGCAAGAAAGGCATGAGCGCCTTCCTCGTGCCCACCGACGCGCCGGGCTACCACGTGGCGCGCCTGGAGGACAAGCTGGGCCAGCGCTCCAGCGACACGGCGCAGATCAACTTCGACCAGTGCCGCATCCCGGCCGAAAACCTCATCGGTGCCGAAGGCGAGGGCTACAAGATCGCGCTGTCGGCGCTCGAGGGCGGCCGCATTGGCATTGCCGCGCAGAGCGTGGGCATGGCCCGCGCCGCCTTCGATGTGGCGCTGGAATACGCCAAGCAGCGCGAGAGCTTTGGCACCACGCTGCTCAACCACCAGGCCGTGGGATTTCGCCTGGCCGAGTGCGCCACGCAGCTGGAGGCGGCACGCCAGCTCATCTGGCACGCCGCGGCCCTGCGCGATGCGGGCCAGCCCTGCCTGAAGGAAGCGGCCATGGCGAAGCTCTTTGCCAGCGAGATGGCCGAGCGCGTGTGCAGCGCCGCCCTGCAGACCCTGGGCGGCTACGGCTACGTGAGCGACTTCCCGGTGGAGCGCATCTATCGCGACGTGCGCGTGTGCCAGATCTACGAGGGCACCAGCGACATCCAGAAGATCCTCATCCAGCGCGCGCTCGCCTGACCGACCCTTCACTTCCGGAGACACACCATGCCGATCACCAAGGGCTACCAGCAACTCGTCGATGAAGCCATGGCGCAGGTCACCACCTACAGCGTCGAAGAGGTCCGAAGCCGCCTGGCCGACGGGCGCCTGCAGGTCGTGGACATCCGCGACGTGCGCGAACTCGAGCGCGAGGGCACCGTGCCCGGCGCGCTTTTGGCACCGCGCGGCATGCTCGAGTTCTGGGTGGACCCAGCTTCGCCTTATCACAAGCCCGTGTTCGCCGACGAGTCGCGCGAGTTCGTGCTGTTCTGCGGTGCCGGCTGGCGCAGCGCCCTGGCCACCAAGACCCTCCAGGACATGGGCATGGCCAACGTGGCCCACATCGACGGTGGCTTTGCCGCCTGGAAAAAAGAAGGCGCGCCCGTGGTCACCCTGGAAGAGCACAAGAAGGAAAGCGCTGCCCGCAAGGGCTGACGCACGAGGCCATGCCGCCGTCGACCGACCGCCTGCAGCGCGAGCGGGCCTGCCCGCGCGCGCAGGCCCGCAGCCACTTTCGGCCCCATGCCCACGCCAGCGCCTGAGGCCGACCCGCGCGGCGCCTGCCCCTGCGGCCGCAGCGATGCGCGTGGCCGTCCGCTGGCGCTGGCCGACTGCTGCGGCCCGCTGCACGCCGGCGATCCCGCGCCCGATGCCGAGCGCCTGATGCGTTCGCGCTACAGCGCCTTCGTGCTCGGGCGCTTGCCCTACCTGCTGGCCACCTGGCACGCCTCCACCCGACCGGCCGAGCTCGAACTGGAGCCGGGCGCGCGGTGGCTGGGCCTGCAGGTGTGCCACCACCAGGCCACGGGGCCCGATGCGGCCGAGGTGACCTTCGTTGCGCGCTTTCGCGTGCAGGGCCGTGCGGTGCGCCAGCAAGAGCGCAGCCGCTTCGTGCGCGAGGACGGGCGCTGGTTCTACGTGGACGGGCAGGTGTCCGACAGCCCGCAGCGCTGAGCGCGCGCAGCACGCATCTCCCTGCGCCACGCGGGCTCAAGCCACCGACCCTGGGCCGTGCCCGCGCAGCCGCGCACAATCGCTCAGACGGTCGCCGCATGGGGCCGTGGGTGGCTCTCGGTGCAGGCGAAGGAGAAGGCGGTGGCGGTGCGGCAGGAATGGGGTGCGGACAGGCTGGGCAAGCCGTGGCGCAATGTGCCGCCCGCCGAGCTGGACGTGGCCTTCATCCGGCGGTTCGTGCGCGAGGCCCGCAACCGGCGGCGCGCCATGGAGCGCGGCGAGCCCGGCGCACCGCTCACGCTGGAGCAGCTGCTGGCGCTGCACGGCCGCGCCACGCTGTCGGTGCTGCTCATCCTGCTGGCCTTGATCACCACCGTGCCCGTGGCCGGCGCCGGCATGCTGTTCAGCCTGGGCATCATCGCCTGGGCCTGGCGCTGGGCCCGCGGCCAGGAGGCGCCGCGCCTGCAGCGGCTGCGCCACCTGCAGCTCAACCCCAAGGCCGCGCTGCGCTGCCTGCGCTGGCTGGCCTGGATGTACACCTTCGCGCACCGGCGTCTGCGCCCCCGTTGGCCCTGGCTGCAAGGCCCGCGCCTGCGCTGGGCGTGGGCCGCCTGGGTGGTGCTCATGGCCGTGACCATTTTCCTGCCCATTCCCCTGGGCAACGTGTTTCCCGCGGTGGCGCTGCTGCTCTTCGGCCTGGGTTTGCTCACCCGCGACGGGCTGATGCTGCTGGCCTCGCTGGCGCTGGGCATGGCGGGGCTGTCTTTCCTGGGCCTGGCCGGCGGCTGGATCTGGCAGGCCGCGCTGCGGCTGTGGCCCTTCTGAGGCCCGGCGCCGCAGCGCTCAGGCGTCCTTCAGCCGTGCGCGCAGTTCGGTCTTGAGCACCTTGCCGTAGTTGTTCTTGGGCAGCGCGTCCACGAAGGCGTAGTGCTTGGGCCGCTTGAAGCGCGCGATGTGCGCCAGGCAATGCGCATCCAGCGCCCCGGCTTCCAGGCCGGCGCCCGCCTGTGGCACCACGAAGGCGACCACCACCTCGCCCCACTCGGCATCAGGCTGGCCCACCACGGCCACCTCGGCCACGCCCGGCGCCAGCAGCAGCGCTTCTTCCACTTCCCGGGGGTAGATGTTGGAGCCGCCGCTGATGATGAGATCCTTGCTGCGGTCCCGGAGGGTGAGGAACCCGTCAGCGTCGAGCGAACCCATGTCGCCGGTGAACAGCCAGCCGTCCTGGATGGCCGCGGCCGTGGCCTCGGGGTTGCGCCAGTAGCCTTGCATCACGGTGTCACCGCGCACCAGCACCTCGCCCACTTCGCCGGTGGGCAGCGTGCGGCCCTCCGCATCGGCCACCCGCAGTTCCACCGGTGACTGCGCGATGCCCACCGACGCGAGCCGCTGCGCGTGGCGCGGATGCAACCGGTCCGACAGGTGGGCACGCGAGAGCGAGCTGATCACCATGGGGCTCTCGCCCTGGCCGTAGATCTGCACGAAGCGCGGCCCCATCACCGCCATGGCCCGCTGGATGTCGGCCGCGTACATGGGCGCACCGCCGTACACGATGGTCTTGAAGCCCGAGCCGTCGTCGCCCGTCTCCTTGGCATGCCGCACCATGCGATTGACGATGGTGGGCGCGGCAAACAGCGACAGCCGGCCCAGCGCGTGCGACAGCCCGAAGAGCTCGGCCGCATCGAAGCCCCCCGATGCCGGTACCACGTGCCGCGCCCCGGCCAGGGTGTGGGGGAGGGCGTAGAGCCCGGCGCCGTGCGACATGGGCGCCGGGTACACGATGGCATCGCGCGCATCGACCGCGTCCACGTCCACGAAGTAGCCCAGCGCCATGGTGAGCAGGTTGCGGTGGCTGAGCGTCACGCCCTTGGGCCGGCCGGTGGTGCCGCTGGTGTAGAACAGCCAGGCCAGGTCCTCCGGCGCGCGGGCTTGAAGCGGATGCGGAGCGGCCTGCAGCAGGGCCTGGAAGGACGCGCCGGTGGCATCGACCACGCGCTCGGCCTGCAGGCCCTCGCCCACGTCGGGGCTGATGAAGGCCCAGCGGGCCTGCGCATGGTCGATGATCCACTGCGCCTCCTTCAGGTGCAGCTTGGCGTTCATGGGCACCACCGCCAGGCCCGCCCACCAGGCGCCGTAGAGCAGTTCCAGGTAGGCGGGGTGGTTGCGCATGAAGATCGCCACGCGCTCCCCCGGCTGCAGCCCCTGCGCCCGCAGGGCGCCGGCCAGGCGCGCGGCGCGTTCGGCCCACTGGCCGTAGCTGGCGACCTGTCGCTCGCCCTCGAACACCGCCGGGCGTTCGGGGTCGGCCAGGGCGATGCGTTGCAGGCTGTGTGCGAGGTTCATGGGGCGGTGCGCAGGCGTCGGCGGGCCGTGTTTGGAATCTTCCGGATTGTGCGGACCGCCGGCCGCCCGGCGAAGCGGGTTTTCGCCAAGCGCTGCAGGCTTCCTAGAATGGCCCATCCATGCGTTTCCAAGCCATCCTCTTTGACTGCGACGGCGTGCTCGTCGACAGCGAGTCCATCACCTGCGGCGTGCTGCGCGACATGTTCGAGGAGCTCGGCTGGCGCATGAGCCTGGCCGAGTGCATGCAGCGCTTCGTGGGCCACGCGGTCCGCAGCCAGCGCGCGCTCATCGAGTCCCGCACTGGCGTGCCCCTCACCGAGGCCTGGATGGACGAGTTCTACCGCCGCCGCAACGAGCGCCTGGAGCGCGGCATCACCGCCATCGACGGCGTGCACGAGGCGGTGGCGCACCTGCATGCCCACACCGGCGGCCGCATCGCGGTGGCCTCGGGGGCAGATCGCCACAAGGTGGAGATGATGCTGTCCAAGGTGGGCCTGCATGCGCCCTTTGCGGGCCGCATCTTCAGCGGCCACGAGATGCCGCGCAGCAAGCCGCATCCCGACGTGTACCTGGCAGCCGCCGCCCACCTGGCCGTGCCGCCGGCCGACTGCCTGGTGGTGGAGGACACGGTGGTGGGCATCACCGCCGGCGTGGCCGCGGGCGCCACGGTCTGGGCCTACGCCCCGGACGGTGTCGATGCGCGGCCGCTGCGTGAGGCCGGCGCCACGCATGTGTTTTCGCACATGCGCGAGCTGCGCCTGCCGGTGGCAGTGCGCTGAACCGAGCTGAACCGAGCCGAGCCGAGCCGAGCCGAGCCGAGCCGAGCTGAGCTGAGCTGAGCTGAGCTGAGCTGAGCCGAGCGGAGCGCGCAAGCCCGCCGGCCCTCTGCCACGGGCCGCCCCTGCCGCAGACCGCCCCGGCCACAGCGCCTGGCTTCAGCCGCTGCCGGGCAGCGCGCGGAAGGCGGCCGGGGTCTGGCCCGTCCAGCCCTTGAAGGCCCGGATGAAACTTTTCTCGTTCAGAAAGCCCACCGCTGCCGCCACCTGCTTGACCGGCTGGGTGCCGCGCAGCAGCAGGCTGCAGGCGTGCTCGCGGCGCACCTCGTCCTTGAGCGCCTGCAGCGAGGTGCCTTCCTCCCGCAGCTGGCGGTGCAGGGTGCGCCCCGACAGGTGCAGCAGCCGGGCCAGCTCGCCCGCGTTGCGCGCGGCCTCGGGCCGCTCCAGCAGGGCCTGGCGCACCTGGCGCACCAGCAGCCGGTCGCGCCGGTAGGGCAGCACCGTCAGCGGCAGCGCGCGCTGCAGCATCTGTCGCAGGGCTTTCTCGTCCCGGCGGATGGGCAGCGCCAGGTAGCTGGGGTCCAGCCACAGCCGCGCCTGCGCCGGGCCGCCTTCGGCCTCGCGAAAAGAAAGCGGGCCCGGGAAGATGGTCGGGTACACGTCGGCATGTGGCGGCGCTGCATAGGGAAACTCGGCCCGCTGCAGGGCCAGCCGCGAGTCGATCAGCCAGCAGGCCACCCCGTGCAGGTTGCGCAGCAGCGACACCATGCAGAACTCGCGCCATTCACCCAGAGGCTCGCGTTCTTCCAGCACGATGCGCGCGCCCTGCGGCTGCAGTTCCAGGCGCAGGGCCACGTTGTCGCAGATCAGTCCGTGGTGCCGGCACCAGCGCTTGAGCGCCACGCCCAGCGTGGGCGCGCCCATGGAGGCGCGGATCAGCATGCCGTAGCTGCCCCAGGGCAGGCGCCGGTGGCTCCAGCCCAGCGATTCGTCGTCGAGCTCCAGCATCGCGTGGCCCGAGATGGCCTCCATCTGCGCGGCGGTGATGCGGGCCTGCGGCCGGTTCGCATCCTCTGGCGCGATTTGTGCCGCTGCCAGCGCGCCGGCGGGATCGCGGCCCTGGCGCTCATAGGCCCGCAGGATCGCCCGCACGAAGGACATCGGCGTGCGCGCTGAAAGCCCCTGGGGCGCGGGGCGGTTGGCGGCGGGGCGTGGGCTGCGCGGGCCGGGACGGGTCATGCCGACAGTGTGCCTCAGCCGGACGCCGATTTGCGAGGCATTTGGCAGCATTTGCAACCTTGGCGACCCCTTGTCGGGCGGGCCTGCTCCTATGCTTGGCGCGGCCACCCGACACCGAAGGAAGAATCCCCATGCCCGTGCTGACCACCCAGCTCAACCCCCGCTCGGCCGAGTTCCAGGCCAACGCCGCACAGATGCAGGCCCAGGTGGACGACCTGCAGGTGCAAATCGCCCGGGCCGCGGCCGGCGGCGGCGAGTCCGCCCGCGCCAAGCACGTGGCCCGGGGCAAGCTCCTGCCGCGCGAGCGGGTGCAGATGCTGCTGGACCCGGGCACGCCCTTCCTGGAGCTCTCGCCCCTGGCCGCGCACGGCATGTACGGTGGCGATGCGCCCTGCGCCGGCGTGATCGCAGGCATCGGGCGCGTGAGTGGCGTGGACTGCATGATCGTGTGCAACGACGCCACCGTGAAGGGCGGCACCTACTACCCCATGACGGTGAAAAAGCACCTGCGGGCCCAGGAAGTGGCCATGCAGAACAGCCTGCCCTGCGTCTACCTGGTGGACTCGGGCGGCGCCAACCTGCCCAACCAGGACGAGGTCTTTCC
>CAYVGD010000105.1:0-8629 GCA_964450095.1 uncultured Polaromonas sp. | reverse complement strand
GGCTGAGGCGGCTGAGGCGGCTGAGGCGGCTGAGGCGGCTGAGGCGGCTGAGGCGCTCCTGGCGCTTCATGCCGGCAAGTACATGTAGCTGCGGTTGAAGGGGTAGGCCGACTGGCTGCCGCGCAGGCGCCCATCCTCCACCTGCCCGGACGGGCGGGCCGCCAGCATCTGGTGCAGCGACAGCCAGCCCTGCTCGAAGCTCATCGCGCAGCCGGCCAGGTACAGCCGGTAGGCACGCAGCGTGCGCTCGGCGCGCTCTGGGCCGCCGTCGGCGGACAGCACCTCGCGGGCTTCGTCCAGGCGGGCTTCGAGCGCGTCCGACCAGGCCCAGAGCGTGCGGGCGTAGTGCGGCCGGAGGTTTTCGGTGTCCAGCATTTCCAGGCCGGCGTCGGCCAGGTCGGCCAGCACCTGGCCCACGTGCAGCAACTCGCCGCCGGGAAAGATGTATTTCTCGATGAACTGCCCCATGCCCGAGCCCAGTTGCCGGTTGCGCGTGCCGCCGGCCGTGATGCCGTGGTTCAGCACCAGCCCGCCGGGCTTGAGCAGCCGGCAGACCTTGCCGAAGTAGGCCTGCATCTGAGACTGGCCCACGTGCTCGAACATGCCGACCGAGGCGATCTTGTCAAACGGCTGCGCCTCGTCGAGGAAGCGGTAGTCGAGCAGTTGCATGCGCACGCGCGCCTGCAGCCCCTTTTGCTCGATGAGCTGGCTCACGTGCGCATGCTGGTTGCGCGACAGCGTGATACCGGTGGCGTCCACCCCCCAATGCTCGGCCGCCCACAGCAGCAGGCCACCCCAGCCGGCGCCGATGTCAAGGAAGCGCTCGCCCGGCCGCAGCATCAGCTTGCGGCAGATGTGGTCGAGCTTGGCTTCCTGCGCCTGGGGCAGGTCGAGCGCGTCGTCCCGGAAGTAGGCGCAGGAATAGACCCGCCGCGCATCCAGCCACAGCGCGTAGAAAGCGTCGCAGACGTCGTAGTGGAACTGCACCTGCGCGGCATCGCGTCCGGGGGTGTGCGCGGCCAGGGACCGTGCGCGCGCCAGCAGGTGGGCCCACCAGCCGGTCTCGCTGTTCACAGGGCTGCCCGGCAGCAGGCTGACCACGGCCGCCATGATGTCGCGCATGTGGCCCTCCAGGCCGATGCGGCCTTCCACGAAGTCTTCGGCCAGCCCGCCCACCCGACCGGCCTTGAGCCTTGACAGGCTCGCCCAGTGCCGCACCTCCAGGCGCACGGGTGCCTCGGGCGGGCCCAGCGTCTGGCCGCCGGGCAGGCGCACCTGCAGGGTGGGAGGAAGGGCCGGGGCGGGTGCCCCCTGGACGAGCGATGGACGCAGCAGCATGGGCAGGCTCCTGTGGCGGGCATCCGCGCAAAAGCTGCAGGGGATGCCGTGCTGGAAGACCCGGCTGTCGATCGCCCGGGCACCCTTCCTCGTGGAAAGTCAGCGTAAAGGAGCGGCCTCCGGCAGGGCAAGCTCAGCGCTTGAGATTCCTTGGTTTTCAGCCGCAGCGCGCAGGCGGGCGCGGCGGCGCCCGGCAGGCCGGTGGGAAAAACACCGGGGCCGAGCGGGCAGCCCGCGTGGGGATACACCGTAACCGAGCGGAAAGCCCGCCCTGCAAGAGGGGCTCACTGGCCCAGCAGGGCGAGCTCATCCTCGGCAAAGCCTGCGGCGCGGCGGGCCGGCAGGTTGAACGGACCCTTGAGCCGGGGCGCGCCGTGCCGCCGGGCCAGAAGCTCATAGTGGCGCACAGGATCGAGCCCCTGCTGCGCGCACAGCCAGCGGAACCAGTGGTTGCCGATGGCCACGTGGCCGATCTCGTCGCGCAGGATGATGTCCAGGATGGCCCCGGCACGCCGGTCGCCCACGCCTTCCAGGCGGCGCTTGACGCCAGGCGAGGCGTCCAGGCCGCGGGCCTCGAGCGTGCGCGGAACGATGGCCATGCGGGCCAGCACGTCGTCCTGCGTCTTTTGCGCCATGAACCACAGGCCTTCGTGCGCGGGGAAGTCGCCGTAGTCCCAGCCCATGCCCTTCAAGTGCTCGGCCAGCAGTTGAAAGTGCAGGGCCTCCTCGCGGGCCACGCGCAGCCAGTCGGCGTAGAAGGCGGGCGGGAGACCCGCAAAGCGCCAGATCGCATCCAGTGCCAGATCGACCGCGTTGCATTCGATGTGCACCAGCGAATGCACCAGCCCGGCCCGGCCCTCGGCCGTGCCCAGCGCGTACTGCGGCATCTGCCTCGGCCCCACCAGCACCGGGCGGGCCGCACGGCCGGGAACGCCGGGCGGCTCGCTCAGCCGCGCGTAGGTGTCGAGCTGCCAGCCTGAGGCCTCGAGCTGCTCAAGGTCTGCGGGCCATTGGCGAACGGCCCGGGCCTTGGCATGCGGGTCGTTCAGGCAGAGGAGTTCCAGGGCGGTCTGTCGCAGCTCGGGCATGGCGGGATTATCGTGGGCCAGCTGGACCGCCGCCGCAGTTGCCGGGGGGCTTCCTTACAATCGAAGGCACTTCAAAACCACCGGCTCAGAGACATCCATGGCGCTTTACGAACTTGATGGCCAATCCCCCCAGGTCCACGACTCGGCCTGGGTGGCCGACAGCGCCCAGGTGATGGGGCAGGTGGTGCTGGAGGAAGATGCCAGCGTGTGGTTCGGCGCGGTGCTGCGCGGTGACATGGACACCATCCGCGTGGGCCGGGGCAGCAACGTCCAGGACGGCAGCGTGCTGCATGCCGACCGGGGCGTGCCGCTGACCCTCGGCGAGAACGTGACCGTGGGCCACCAGGTGATGCTGCACGGCTGCACCATCGGCGACGGCTCGCTCATCGGCATCCAGGCGGTGGTGCTCAACGGTGCGCGCATTGGCAAGAACTGCCTGGTGGGCGCGGGCGCTCTGGTGACCGAGGGCAAGGAATTCCCGGACGGCTCCATGATCCTGGGCAGCCCCGCCAAGGTGGTGCGGCAACTCACGCCCGAGCAGATCGAGGGACTGCGGCGCAGCGCGCAGTCCTACGTCGAGAATGCGCGCCGTTTCAAGGCGGGGCTCAAGAAGCTGGGCTGAAGCGGCGGCTGTCAAGTCTTCGGGCCGGGCGCGACCTGCGTCCGGCTTTTGTTTTTGGATCGAATCGATTGCGGGGCGCGTGCCATGTCTGAACTTCACAAATTCATCTTCGAGGGCCTCCCAGTGCGGGGCATGCTGGTGCGCCTGACCGATGTTTGGCAGGAGATCCTCAAGCGCCGCGAGGCCGCCGGCGGCTATCCACAGGAGGTCGCCCAGCTGCTGGGCGAGATGGCTGCGGCCGGTGCGCTGATGCAGAGCAACATCAAGTTCAACGGCGCGCTGGTGCTGCAGATCTCGGGAGATGGACCGGTGAAATTGGCCGTCGCCGAGGTGCAGCCGGACCTGAGCCTGCGCGCCACCGCCTCGTTCGGTGCGGAGGGCGCGCACGGCGTGGCCCCGGGCGCCACGCTCAGCCAGATGGTCAACGTCCACAACCAGGGGCGCTGCGCGATCACGCTGGACCCCAAGGACCGCCTGCCGGGACAGCAGCCCTACCAGGGCGTGGTGCCGCTGTTCGGCGACCGCCACGAAAAGCTCGAGAAGATCAGCGAGGTGCTGGAGCACTACATGCTGCAAAGCGAACAGCTCGACACCCGCCTGGTGCTGGCGGCCAACGGCGAGGTGGCTGCCGGCCTCTTGATCCAGCGGCTGCCGGTGATGGGTGAAGGCAACCTCGAGGGCCGCATGGACCGCGATGCCAACGAGGACCAGATCGGCCGCAACGAGGACTACCAGCGCATCGCCATGCTGGCGGCCACGCTCAAGAGCGAGGAGTTGCTGACGCTGGACGCCGACACCCTCCTGCACCGCCTCTTCTGGGAGGAAAAACTTGCCCGCTACGAGCCACTTCGCCCGCGCTTTGCGTGCACCTGCTCGCGCGAGCGCGTGAGCGGCATGCTGCGCAGCCTGGGCGCCGACGAGGTGCAGAACATCATCGAGGAACGCGGCCTGGTGAACGTGGGCTGTGAATTCTGCGGTGAGCAGTACCGCTTCGATGCGGTGGATGCGCTGCAGCTCTTTGCGGGCCAGGCCGAGCAGCCGCCGAGCTCGAGCGGCCTGCAATGAATCCGCTCAGCCGCCAGTGGCTTCGCGGCGCGCCAGCAGCTCCGTGAAGCTGCGGTGTTCGCACACCGGGTCGCTGCAGCTTTCACAGGACCAGGCGCCGGGGCGGCGCGAGGCCACGCCGGTCTGCGGCAGCAGCGGGGCAAGCCACGGGAGCCAGGGAACGAGGCTTTGCAGTGCTTGTGCGATCTGCGCCTGGCGCGTACCGCGCAGCACCTGGTAGGGCAGGTTCAGGGCGTGCAGCTGCGCACGCAAAGCGTTGTGCGCCTGCAGGGCGCTGAGGGCGGCATCGGCCGCATCGCCGGGTTCCGGCTCCCAGGCCAGCAGCCAACGCAAGGCGCCATCCTGCGCCTGGCTCGGTTGGCTGCAGGCCACGAAGTCAAACGGGGCGTTCGTGGCGGTTCCTTCCTCCGCTTCGTCACCCTCCTGCGTGGCTCGCCTGGACGCTGCTTCGGCCAGACTGGCCAGGGCGCCTTGCATTTCCTGCGCGAAGGCCGGCCCTGCCGCGCCCAAAACGGCCACGCGCAGCGGGGCGGGGCGGGGCTGCGCGCAAGCGGTGGTGGACATGGGTGGGCGCTGCGGGATGAAAAAAGCGGCCCGAAGGCCGCTCGTTCACTTGTTGACCTGCACGAAGATCTCGTTGGGCTTGACCATGCCCAGCTCGCTGCGGGCCTTTTCCTCGACCATGTCCAAGCCCTCCTTGAGGTCGCGCACCTCGGCCGCCAGGCGGTCGTTCTCGGCCTGGGCGGCCTGGTTCTGTTCGCGCATGTCGTCGAGTTTGCGCTGCATCTGGTGCACGGTGGGAACGCTGCCGCGTCCGAACCACAGCTGGGCTTGGACGATGAGCAGCAGGCCGATCAAAAGGCCTGCAATTGCGCGTTTTCCCACCGGATGCACTCTGTGCGCGGGCTTCAGCGCAGGTTGTAGAAGGCGGCGCGGCCGGGGTAAGTCGCGATGTCGCCCAGGTCTTCCTCGATGCGCAGCAGCTGGTTGTACTTGGCCATGCGGTCCGAGCGGCTGAGGGAGCCGGTCTTGATCTGGGCCGCGTTCAGGCCCACGGCGATGTCGGCGATCGTCGAGTCCTCCGTCTCGCCCGAGCGGTGGCTGATCACCGCGGTGTAACCCGCTCGCTTGGCCATCTCGATGGCAGAGAAGGTCTCGGTGAGGGTGCCGATCTGGTTGATCTTGATCAGGATCGAGTTGGCGATGCCCTTGTCGATGCCTTCCTTGAGGATCTTGGTGTTGGTGACGAACAGGTCGTCACCCACCAGTTGCACCTTCTTGCCCAGGCGCTCGGTGAGCAGCTTCCAGCCGTCCCAGTCGCCTTCGTGCATGCCGTCTTCGATGCTGATGATGGGGTACTTGTCGACCCAGGTGGCCAGCATGTTCGTCCACTCCTCGGCCGAGAGCACCAGGCCTTCGCCCTCGAGGTGGTATTTGCCGTCTTTGTAGAACTCGGATGCCGCGCAGTCCAGGCCCAGGGCGATCTGCTCGCCGGCCACGTAACCGGCCTTGTCGATGGCCTCGAGAATCATCTGGATGGCCGCCTCGTGGCTGGGCACATTGGGCGCAAAGCCACCCTCGTCGCCCACGGCGATGCTCATGCCCTTGTCGTGGATGATCTTCTTGAGTGCGTGGAAAACCTCGGCGCCGTAGCGGATCGCCTCGCGGAAGCTGGGTGCGCCCACCGGAATGATCATCAGCTCCTGCAGGTCGAGGTTGTTGTTGGCGTGCGCGCCGCCGTTGACGACGTTCATCATGGGCACGGGCATCTGCATGCCGCCCGAGCCGCCGAAGTAGCGGTACAGCGGCAGCCCCGCCTCTTCAGCGGCAGCGCGCGCCACGGCCATGGAGACCGCCAGCATGGCGTTGGCGCCCAGGCGGCTCTTGTTTTCGGTGCCGTCGAGGTCAATGAGGGTCTTGTCGAGGAAGGCCTGCTCCGAGGCGTCCAGGCCCAGCACGGCCTCGGAGATCTCGGTGTTGATGTGCTCCACCGCCTTGAGCACGCCCTTGCCCAGGTAGCGGGCCTTGTCGCCATCGCGCAGCTCGATCGCCTCGCGGGAACCGGTGGATGCGCCGGAGGGCACGGCGGCCCGGCCCATCACGCCGGATTCCAGCAGCACGTCGCACTCGACCGTGGGGTTGCCACGGCTGTCGAGGATTTCACGGCCGACGATGTCAACGATTGCGCTCATGGCTTACTTTCTTTCGGGTTTTTCTAGGAAATGAAGGAATTGGCTCAGGTGCCTTCGACCAGCAGCATGCGCATGTGTGCGGCCCCCTGGCGCGCCGCGCGCGCGGCGGCGTATTCGGGCGAAGCCTCGAAGCGGCGGGCCTGCTCGGCCGTGGGAAATTTCAGGATCACCAGGCGCTCGGGCTGCCAGTCGCCCTCGACCACCTCGATGCGGCCGCCTCGCACGCACACTTCGGCGCCATAGGCCTGCATCGCGATCGTCGAGAGCTTCTTGTATTCCTCGTACTGGGCCGGGTCGGTGACGCTGACGTTGGCGATGATGTAGGCGCTGGGCATGGGGTCAGGCGTTGAAGTCGTCTTCCAGGAAGCCGTTTTGCTTGGTGATGCGGTCCAGCGCGACCAGGGTCTCGAGCAGGGCCTTCATGTGCTGCAGGGGCACGGCGTTGGGCCCGTCGGACCACGCATCGGCCGGCCGGGGGTGGGTTTCCATGAAGAGGCCGGCCACGCCCGCAGCCACGCCGGCCCGGGCCAGCACCGGCACCATGTCGCGTGCGCCGCCGCTGGAGGCGCCCAGGCCGCCGGGCTTTTGCACCGAATGCGTGACGTCGAACACCACCGGCGCGCCGGACTTGCGCATCTCGGCCAGGCTGGTCATGTCGGCCACGAGGTTGTTGTAGCCAAAGCTCACGCCCCGCTCGCAGGCGAAGAACCGGTCTTCCGAGAGACCCGCCTCTCGCGCTGCGGCCCTGGCCTTGTCGATCACATTCTTCATGTCCCAGGGGGCGAGGAACTGGCCTTTCTTGATGTTCACCGGCTTGCCCGACTGGGCGACGGCGCGGATGAAATCAGTTTGGCGGCACAGGAAGGCGGGGGTCTGCAGAACGTCCACCACGCTGGCCACCTCGGCCACCTGGGACTCGTCGTGCACGTCGGTGAGGATGGGCAAGCCCAGCTGGCGGCGCACCTCGTCCAGGATCTTCAGACCGGCATCCAGGCCCACCCCGCGCTTGCTGCTGCCGGAGGAGCGGTTGGCCTTGTCGAAGGAGCCCTTGTAGATGAGCGGTATGCCCAGGCTGGCGCAGGTTTCCTGGAGCCGGCCGGCGACTTCGAGCGACATTTCCAGCCCCTCGATGGAGCAGGTGCCTGCGATCAGGAAGAAGGGCCGGTCCAGCCCGGCCTCGAATCCGCAGAGCTTCATGCGAGCACCTCTGCGCGGGGCGTGCGCCTCATGCGGCCACCTTCAGCGACTTGCCCTGGCCCTTGTGGTCGAGCGCGGCCTTGATGAAGGCGTTGAAGAGCGGGTGGCCGTCCCACGGCGTGGACTTGAATTCGGGGTGGAACTGCACGCCCATGTACCAGGGGTGCACGTCCTGGGGCAGTTCCACGATTTCCGTGAGCTGCTCACGCTGCGTGAGAGCCGAGATCACCAGGCCGCTGCCGCGCAGCTGGTCCAGGTAATTCACGTTGGCTTCGTAGCGGTGGCGGTGGCGCTCGGTCACCACGGCGCCGTAGATGCGGTGGGCCAGCGTGCCTTCTGAGACGTTGGAGCTTTGCGCACCCAGCCGCATGGTGCCGCCGAGGTCGGATTTCTCGTCCCGCGTCTTGATGGTGCCGTCGGCGTCTTTCCATTCGGTGATCAGCGCGATCACGGGGTGTGGGCACTCGGGCTCGAATTCGGTGGAGTTGGCGTCCTTCAGGCCCGCGACGTGCCGTGCGAACTCGATGGTGGCCACCTGCATGCCCAGGCAGATGCCCAGGTAGGGCACATGGTTCTCGCGGGCGAAGCGGGCGGTGCAGATCTTGCCCTCGATGCCGCGCTTGCCGAAGCCGCCGGGCACCAGGATGCCGTCGTACTTGGCCAGCTGGCCGATGGCCTGCTGCGAGATGGTTTCGGAATCGATGTGCTCGATCCGCACGCGCACGTGGTTGCACAGGCCCGCGTGCTTGAGCGCTTCATTCACCGACTTGTAGCTGTCGGTCAGTTCCACGTACTTGCCCACCATCGCGATGGTGACCTCGCCCTGGGGATGCTCGGTCTCGTAGACCAGGTCGTCCCAGCGCTTCAAGTTGGCCGGCGGGGTGTTCAGGCGCAGCTTGTCGCAGATCAGGCCATCGAGGCCCTGCTCGTGCAGCACGCGCGGCACCTTGTAGATCGTGTCCACGTCTGGCATGGAGATCACGCCCCAGCTCTGCACGTTGGTGAACAGGGAAATCTTTTCGCGCTCGTCTTCGGGGATGAGCCGGTCGGCGCGGCAGAGCAGGGCGTCGGGCTGGATGCCGATCTCGCGCAGCTTTTGCACCGTGTGCTGGGTGGGCTTGGTCTTG
>CAYVGD010000104.1:0-8666 GCA_964450095.1 uncultured Polaromonas sp. | reverse complement strand
GTGCCCAGGCCCGAGCCGAAGAAGTACTTGAGCTCGAAGGTGCCGAACGGCGTGGACATGTACTTGGCCGTGGTCACGCGGGAGATGGTCGACTCGTGCAGGCCCAGCTCGTCGGCGATCTCGCGCAGCACCAGCGGCCGCATGGCCAGCTCGCCATGCGTGAAGAAGTTCTTTTGCCGCTCCACGATGGCCGTGGACACACGCAGGATGGTGTCAAAGCGCTGCTGGATGTTCTTGATGAACCAGCGCGCCTCCTGCAGCCGCTGCTGCAGCGCTGCGCCCTGCTGCCCCTTGTGGCCCTTGAGCGCGTTGGCATAGATGTCGTGCACGCGAAGGCGCGGCATGACGTCGCTGTTGAGCATCACCTTGAAGCCCTTGCCGGACTTGAGCACCAGCACGTCGGGCACGACCAGGTTGCGCTCGACGTTGACGAAGCGCCGGCCGGGCTTGGGGTCGAGCCGGCCGATCACGCCGATGGCCGCCTTGATCACGGCATCGGCAAAGCCGGTGGCCGCACACAGGCGCTTGACGTCGCGCTTGGCCAGCAGTTCCATGGGTTGTTTGCAGATGGCCAGCGCCGCACGGGTTTCCTCGGTGTTGCGCTCTTCCAGCAGCTGCAGGCTCAGGCATTCGGCCAGGTTGCGGGCGCCCACGCCGGGCGGGTCCATGTTCTGCAGCAGGCCCAGCGCCGTGGTGAAGCGGTGCTGCAGCTCTTCCTGCTCCTCGAGGTCGCCTGCCGCAAGGCCCGCCGCCAGTTCCTCGATCGGGTCTTCCAGGTAGCCGTCGTCGTTGAGCGACTCGATGAGAAAGTGCAGCGCCGCGCGGTCCTCGGCAGACAGGCGCAGCGACAGCATCTGGCGGTGCAGGTGCTGCTGCAGCGTCTCGTGGCTGCGGGCCAGCTCGATGGCGTCGGCCTGCTCATCGTCGTCGTTGTTTTTGCGGGCCGGCGCGTCGCCACCCCACTCGCTGTCGTCGGGCGCGGTGTCGACCGAGCCGTCGCCTTCCCAGCTTTCCTCCAGGCGCGGCTCGCTGTCGGCATCGGGCGCGGCGGTTTCGGCGGGTGCATCGCTCGTGCTGCTGGCAGGCGACGGGGGAGCCTGCAGCGCCTCGCCGGCCGCCTCGAAGTCGCGCGCGTCGGCGCTCACGGGCGCATCGGCCTGCTCGAGGCCGAAGTCTTCGCGGGCGGCGGTGTCTTCGCTGCGCTCGAGGAAGGGGTTCTCGTCGAGCATCTGCTCGACTTCCTGGCTCAGCTCAAGCGTTGACAGCTGCAGGAGCCGGATGGACTGCTGCAGCTGGGGCGTGAGCGCCAGGTGCTGCGAGACCCTGAGCGACAGCCCCTGCTTCATGTGCGCCCCCCCTGGCTGGCGCGTGTGCCCCCGGGGGCCGGCGCAGTCCACCAAGAGGCAAGCGTGGGGGCGGCCATGTTCACATCCGGAAGTGCTCGCCGAGGTAGACCCGGCGCACGTCGGCGTTGTTCACGATCTCGGCGGGCGTGCCGCGGGCCAGCACATGGCCTTCGCTGATGATGTAGGCGTGGTCGCAGATGCCCAGCGTCTCGCGCACGTTGTGGTCGGTGATGAGCACCCCGATGCCGCGCGACTTCAAAAAGCCCACGATGCGCTGGATCTCGATCACCGCGATCGGATCGATCCCCGCAAAGGGCTCGTCCAGCAGGATGAAGCGCGGCTGGCTGGCCAGCGCCCGGGCAATTTCCACGCGCCGTCGCTCGCCGCCGGACAGCGCCGGCGCCGGCGACCGGCGGATGTGCTCCACGCGCAGGTCGTGCAGCAGCGCTTCGGTGCGCCGCACGATCTCGGCCTCGCCCAGGGGCTTGCCGGCGTCGTCGTGCTGCAGCTCGAGCACCGCACGGATGTTTTCCTCGACGTTGAGCTTGCGGAAGATCGAGGCTTCCTGCGGCAGGTAGGACAGGCCCATGCGCGCGCGCTTGTGGATGGGCATGCGCTCGACTGGGTGGCCGTCGATGCTGATGCGCCCGGCATCGGCCCGCACCAGCCCCACGATCATGTAGAACGAGGTGGTCTTGCCGGCGCCGTTGGGCCCGAGCAGCCCCACCACCTGGCCGCTCTCCACGGTGAGCGAGACATCCTCGACCACGCGGCGGCTGCCATAGGATTTCTTCAGGCCCTGCGCCTCCAGGCGGCTGGTGGCCGCAGGTGCGGTGGCCGCGGCCAGGGAGGCGGGCAAGGCGGCGTTCATCGCTTGTCCTGCTCCAGAGTGCCACTGGGCCGCAGCGGCGTGCCGGGGCTGGCCCCAGGCGCGGGCGGCGGGCTGGCCACGCTCTGCCGGGGCGAGAGCTGGGCGCGCACCCGGCTGGGCGTGCCGTTGCTGCGGGGCGCGCCGTCGACGGTGTAGACGTCGCTCGTGTTGTCGTAGCGGATGAGCGCGCCCGTGGTCTCATCGGCCACGGTGGTGCCCACGTAACGCCGCAGCACGGCGCGGCGGGTGAACACCACGGTGTCGGCCCGGCCGTCGTAGTCGATCTGCTCGGCCTCGCCCTCCACATGCTCGTCCACGCCGTCGCGCTTGCTGCGGTAGTAGGCCAGTTGGCCGGGCGCGGCGATCACCTGAGCGCGCTGGTAGCCGTCGGGCGTCTGGTTGACTTCCACGCGCGCGCCACGGATGAGGATGGTGCCCTTGGTGATGACCACGTTGCCGGTGAACACCGTCAGCTGCCGGAGGTCGTCATGCCGCATGGCATCGGCCTCGGCGTTCATGGGCTTGTCGCGGTCGGCCTTTTCGGCCCAGGCCGGCGGCAGCAGCAGACCGCAGGCCAGCAGGGCAGCCAGCAGAGGTCGCAGGGGCAGGGTCGAGGGCGAAGGCACGAATCTTGCTGAATTTGAAAGCGTCGCGCGATTGTAGCCACGGCCCAGGCGCCGCAAGCCCGCCAGCAGGCAGGCGTGAAAAAGCCGCAGCGGCCCCGGGAGCCGGCTGCGGCCGCGGCCGGGCCCACCGCCCGCGCTCAGGCCTTGGCGCCCTTGGCCGCCTGGGCCACCAGGTGGTCCACCACCTGCAGCACGCGCGGCATGTTCCCCGCCAGGGAGCCCGAGGTGAAATAGCGCCCGGCCACGCCCATGGAGGGCACGCCATCGACCTTGTACTGCTCCTGCAGCTGCGAGGCGCGGCGCACCTTGGTGACCACGGGGAAGGAGTTGAACTGCTCCATGAACTTGGCGCGGTCCAGGCCCTGCTTGGCGACCCAGGCGCCGATCAGATCGGCCGTGTCCAGGGTCTGCTTTTCCACGTGGATGGCGTTGAACACCTTGCGGTGCAACTCGGGCAGCTTGCCCATGGCCTCCAGCGTGTAGTAAAGGCGCTGCTGGGGCTCGAAGTTCGGGCGGAACATCACGGGCACGCGGCGAAAGCTCACGTGGCGGGGGAGCTTTTCCACCCAGGCCTCGAGCATGGGCTCGAAGGAGTGGCAGTGCGGGCAGCTGTACCAGAAGAATTCCACCACCTCCACCTTGCCGGCCGCGCCCTCGGTGGTGGCGGGCTCGTCCAGGGTGAGGAAGGCCACGCCGTCGGCCGGCGGCTTGCCCTGCGCAAGCGCATGGGGAGCCTGCCAGGCGGTGGCAGCCAGGGCGGCGGCCTTGAGGGCCGAGCCGTTGAATTCACGACGCAACATGGGTGATGTTCTCCTTCAAGGGCCGCTCAGGGGCCCGGGGGTGGGATGCAAGAAACCGTGGCCGTATTGAACACCAAGCGGACGAAAAGTTCAGCACGGCGGGCTCTCGACCCGCCACGGCCGAGCTTCAGCGCTGCATGCGCACGACCACGGCCTCGACGCCGCTGCCGCCCAGGCGCTCGCGGGCCTTCTCGGCGTCGTCGCGGCGCTCGTAGGGGCCCAGGCGCACGCGGTAGACCATGCGGCCGGCCTGGTCGCGTTCGGTGATGCGGGCCTGCAGGCCCATGAGCGAGAGCTTGGCGCGCTGCTGCTCCGCGTCCTCGGGCGTGCGGAAGGCGCCGGCCTGCACGAAGTACTGGAACGGCTCGCTGCTGGCGGCCGTGGCCGGCGCTGGCGTTGACGCGGCGCCGGCCGTTGACGCGCCACCGGCGGGCGGGCTGGCCGCTGCGGGGGACGCGGATGGCTTGGCCGGCTCGCTGCGGGAGCGGGCCAGTTCGCCCAGCGGGTCGGCCGGCTTGCCCTGCGACGCCGCAGGCGCTGCGCCGGCGCCGGATGCTGGCGCGGTGGAAGCCGGTGCGGCCGGCGCGGCGGGCGGCGACTGCGGGTCGGAAGCCTC
The DNA here is from genome assembly GCA_964450095.1 of uncultured Polaromonas sp. Taxonomy (GTDB): domain Bacteria; phylum Pseudomonadota; class Gammaproteobacteria; order Burkholderiales; family Burkholderiaceae_C; genus Polaromonas. Next base: position 4,407 of record CAYVGD010000104.1, on the reverse strand, counting down.
GGCCTCTGGCTTGGGGGCCACGCGCCCAGGCAGGCCGCTGTTCGGGTCCCAGTCCTTCTGCGCGGCCGGCGCTTCCCCGGCCGGCCGGGCCTGCGTCTTGTTCATGAACGGCATGGGCACCTTGGTGATGTACACCGCCACCCCCAGGGCCACGGCCAGGCCAAAGAGCATGCCCAGCACAAAGCCCAGCAAGGTGCCGCCGGCCTGGCGGGCGGGTCGGTTGGAAGCGGAGAAGGTGCGGCCTGGGGCGTTCATGGCAGGGAGTGGGGCAGTTTCACATTTTGGTGGGGCTGCTCACGCCCAGCACGGCCAGTCCATTGTGCAGCACCTGCCGGGTGGCCGCGACCAGTGCCAGGCGAGCCAGCCGCACGGCCGCGTCGTCCACCAGGATGCGTTCGGCGTCGTAGTAGCTGTGGTAGGTGGCGGCGAGCTCGCGCAGGTAGAAGGCCACATCGTGCGGCGCGAAGCCGTGGGCCGCGTGCGTGAGCATCTCGGGGTACTGCGCGAGCTTGAGCATGAGCGCATGCGCCGCGGGGCTGTCCAGCGGCGAGAGGTCGACACCGGCAAGCTGCGCCACGTCGCCGCCCCAGCCGGCCAGCACCGAGCAGATGCGCGCATGCGCGTACTGCACGTAGTACACCGGGTTCTCGTTGTTCTTGGCCAGCGCCAGGTCGATGTCGAACACGTATTCGGTGTCGGGCTTGCGGCTGAGCAGGAAAAAGCGCACCGCGTCCTTGCTGGTCCACTCGATCAGGTCACGCAGCGTGACGTAGCTGCCGGCGCGCTTGGAGATCTTCACCTCCTCGCCGCCGCGCATCACGCGCACCATGGTGTGCAGCACGTAGTCGGGGTAGCCGGCAGCCACGCCCTGGCCTGCAGCCTGCAGGCCCGCGCGCACGCGGGCGATCGTGCCGTGGTGGTCCATGCCCTGGATGTTGACGGCCTTGGTGAAGCCGCGCTCCCACTTGGCCAGGTGGTAGGCCACGTCGGGCACGAAGTAGGTGTAGCTGCCGTCGGACTTGCGCATCACGCGGTCCTTGTCGTCGCCGTAGTCGGTGGACTTCAGCCACAGCGCGCCGTCCTGCTCGTAGGTCTTGCCGGCGTCCTTGAGCAGCTGCACGGCTTTTTCCACGCGGCCGGAGGTGTAGAGGCTGGACTCGAGGTAGAAGTTGTCAAAGCGCACCTCGAAGGCCTGCAGGTCCAGGTCCTGCTCGCGGCGCAGGTAGGCGACCGCGAATTCGCGGATGGCCTCCAGGTCCTCGATGTTGGCGGAGGCGGTGACGGCGCGGTCGTCGGAGCGCACGGTCTTGCCCGCCTGGAAGTCGGCGGCGATGTCGGCGATGTAGTCGCCGTTGTAGGCCGACTCGGGCCAGAGCGCGTCACCGGGCTTCAAGCCCTTGGCGCGCGCCTGGGTGCTCACGGCCAGGGTGTGGATCTGCACGCCGGCGTCGTTGTAGTAGAACTCGCGCGTGACGTCCCAGCCCTGGGTGGCGAACAGGTGGCAGATCGCATCGCCCAGCGCGGCCTGCCGGCCGTGGCCCACATGCAGCGGGCCTGTGGGATTGGCCGAGACGAATTCAACCAAGATCTTCTGCCCGTTGGCCTGCTGGTGGCCGTAGCGCTCGGCAGCGGCCAGCACCTCGCGCACCGCCTGCTGCTTGGCCGCGGGCTGGAGTCGAAAGTTGATGAAGCCGGGGCCTGCGATCTCAATGTCCTGCACCCACTGGGCAAAAGCCGGCTGCGACAGGAGCGCGGTGCGCAGGTTCTCCGCGACCTGGCGCGGGTTGGCCTTGAGCGGCTTGGCCAGCTGCATGGCGGCGTTGCTGGCCAGGTCGCCGTGCGCGGCGGATTTGGGGGTTTCGAAGGCCGCCCGGGCGCCCGCGCCCGGCTGCAGTTTTTCCAACTCACTCGCCAGGGCGGCGAGCAGGGCTTGTTTGACTTGAAGCATCGCGGGATTCTACGGTCGCACCGCCCTGCGGCAGGGGGCGGTGGGAGATACTTCCGCGGGCTTTCGCCCTCCGTCGGAAGGGCCTTGAACCCCCGGTTTTCTCGCACCCTGCCTTCGGCTCCCAACCCCCTGTCGCCTGCATGCCCCCTGCATTCGAGACCTTCGCGGCCGGCCTGGCCCTGAGCCTGTCGCTGATCATGGCGATCGGCCCACAGAACGCGCACCTGCTGCGCGCGGGCATTGCGCGGCAACACCTTGCACTGGCCGTGGCGGTGTGCGCGGTCTCCGACGTGCTGCTGATCGCCCTGGGCGTGGGCGCCACGGCGAGCCTCGGCGATCTTCCGCCCTGGGCCCTGGGCCTGCTGCTGGCCGGCGGGGCGGCCTTCCTGCTGCAGTACAGCGCGCAGGCCCTGCGGCGCTGCCTGCGCCCGGCCCTGCAGCCTGCCGCGGCAGCAGCCACGCACCAGAGCCCGGCCGTGGCCGGCACCACCCGGCGGACGGCCTTTGCCCAGGTGATGGCCTTCACCTGGCTGAACCCGCACGCCTGGCTCGACACGGCGGTGCTGATCGGCACGGCATCGCTCGCGCACGAGCCGCCCGCGAACTGGCTGTTCGGTGCGGGCGCGGCCACGGGCTCCGTGATGTGGTTCGTGCTCTGGGGCGGGGCGTGCGCGCTGGCCGGCCGCAGGCTGCAGGGGCCGAAGGTGGCCCGCACGCTGGACGGTGCCGTGGCGCTGCTGTGCGCTTTCGCGGCGCTCAGCCTGATCAGGCCGCTGGCGGACCTGCTGGCCTGAGCAGGCGTCTTCGCAAGCGGCTTGGCGCGGACGGGCGGAACATGAGGCCAGGCCCGCCCCACGGATTGCCGACACAGGGCTGCACCGGTTGATGCGTGACCACGAACATCCATGCACACCCACGCCCACGCCCAAAGGCATCCGCTGATGCATGACCGCGCGTGATCACATGGGGTCATGCGCACCAGCACGTGGCGGCGCAAGGCGGCCCACCTGAAGCCTGAAGCCTGAAGCCTGAAGCGTGAAGCGTGAAGCGTGAAGCGTGAAGCGTGAAGCGTGAAGCGTGAGGCGTGAGGCGTGAGGCGTGGGGCGTGGGGCTTGATGAGCAGGTACAGCCTCGGCCACTCGGGGCCGCTCCGAGCGCAACCCCCGGCGCATGCTGGGCTATGCCCTCAGGCGCTGGCGCGCCAGAAGTCGGGCTGGGCGTAGTGGTGCTTGAGGTAGTCGATCCACAACCGCAGCCGCAGCGGCAGGTGCTTGCGCTGCGGGAACACGGCGTAGATGCCGTTGGGCGGCGCGGCAAACGCCTGCAGCACCTCCACGAGTTGGCCGGTGGCGATCTCGGCCTCCACCTCCCAGGTGCTGCGCCAGGCGATGCCGTAGCCGGCCAGGCACCAGTCGTGCAGCACCTGCCCATCGGAGCAGTCCAGCGGGCCACCGGGCCGCAGGTGCTGCACCTCGCCGCCCACGCGAAAGGCCCAGCCGCGGGTCTGCGATGCATCGCTGGACAGCGTGAGGCAATCAAAGCGCGCCAGCTCCGACGGGTGGGCTGGCGTGCCGTGCCGCGCCAGGTAAGCGGGGGTGGCGACGCACAGGCGCCGGTTGTCGGCCAGGCGCACGCTCACCAGCGAAGAATCGGGCAAATCGCCCACGCGCACGGCGCAGTCGAAACCTTCACCGGCCAGGTCGACCACGCGGTCGCTGAGGTTGAGCGAAACCGTGACCTCGCGGTGCTGCTCGTGAAAGCGCGCCACCAGCGGCGCGACATGGCGGCGACCGAAGCCGGCCGGGGCCGTGATGCGCAGATGCCCACTGGCCTTGACGCCGCCGGCCGACACGCTGGCCTCGGCATTGGCCCAGTCGGCCAGCAGCCGCTGGCAGTCTTCGAGGAACGCGCTGCCCTCATGGGTGAGCGTGATGCGCCGGGTGGTGCGCACCAGCAGCTTGACGCCCAGCCGGGCCTCCAGTGCGTCAAGCCTGCGGCCCACGATGGCCGGTGCCACCCCCTCGGCCAGGGCCGCGGCGGTGAGGCTGCCGCGCGCAGCGACCGAGACAAAGGACTCGACTTGCTTGAGTTTGTCCATGGCCGGATTATGGACAGGGCGAGGGCGGGGCCGGTGTTCGGCGGCCTGCCGGGCGAGTGGCCTCAAGCACGGGGCGGGCAGTGGCCAGCGGTCCGGTCAGCGAACGCTTTGCGACGGCGGTGCAGGCCATAGGAGGCAGGCTGTGCGGTGAGTCAGGGCTGCGCTGCGGGGGCGTGGTCGGCCGGCTGCACGGCCAGCGGGGGCCGGCGGTGGATGAGGTGTTTGCTAAAAGGTGCAGCGAGCGGCGGGTCGGCTTTGCCGCACGTGTTCGGCGGCCTGTGGCGGTCTGTGCAGCGAACGGATGGCCCGCTGTGGGGTGAGTGTTCGGCCATCGGCGCCGCGAGCGGGGGAGTGCCCGGCC
>CAYVGD010000103.1:0-8692 GCA_964450095.1 uncultured Polaromonas sp. | reverse complement strand
ATTATTTATCTCGGAGGATTTCACGGGTGGAAAACGCAGCGATGACCTTACATCAAAAAGAAAAGAAAGGGAAACACCTTATTCAGGCAGTTCAGCGATTCGGGCACGACTACCCTTCGCTTTATCCAGAGCTATGTGAGTACGCGCACCCCGCTCAGAGCAGTGTTTGCTACATGCTGACTGCCGTGCAACCTTCAGCGAAGCTGGTGGTTTCTAGCGATGGAGCGGTCATCAACGAACTGCTACGGCGGCATCGCAACGCAATTTCTGAAATCTTGCGTTTTTTAATGCCGGCGCTTTTGATTCTGAAAATAATTTCGACTCTTCCAGAAAAGGCACTTCACGTTCAGAGCGTTCGAGAGATGGATTTGAGTTTTATGCCGCTCTGGAGGAGGATGGAACAGCATATCCTTGTATCTCGGTGACAGAGCTAATTCTTATTATTAGATCAGTGGGGTCACAAGAAAAGTGAATCATGAGCTCTTGAGCACAATGTTGACGTCCACCAAAGCAGTTCTGCCAGTGTCTCTCAGGCCTTTGACGATGAGGTCGAAAAAATCTCTGCGTTCCGCTGTGCTGCACGACGCGTGTGACCTGTTGATGATCTGATCAAGACATACCAGGCCATCGCCATGCTTTCGCTGGTCCTACGGACTGTGGCACCTTCTTCGTGCTGTGAATCCACAGAACGCTGCACACGAGCCGCCTATTAGGGCGTTTCGAGCTGAACCAGCGTTGTCTGAATAGGCAAGTGGTCCGATAGCGGATCGTGTGCTGCCCTCTAGATTTTTGCAGACGGTCTTCGTACACTGATCAGGCTCTATGAGCTTGACCAGCCGACACCGGCAACACTTAGATTGAACAACCGCTTTTTCGGCAGAGCTTTCCGATCTGTTTCGGAAAATCTTTGATTACAGATGGTCCGTAAGTCATTGATGGTCGTAGGCTCCACCGGCAATGCTTTGCTCTAGTCGACAGCGAGGCGCGCCCATGCTCCGCTACCTCACCATCCCTGTCACCGCCTTCGCCCAGAACTGCTCCCTCGTCTGGGACGACGTGTCCCTGCAGGCTGCCGTCATCGACCCGGGCGGCGACCTCGAGCGGGTGTTGGCCGAGGCTCCGCGCCTGGGCCTGAAGCTCGAGCAGATCTGGCTCACGCATGCGCACATCGACCATGCAGGCGGCACGGGTGAGCTGGCGCAGCGGCTGGGCCTGCCCATCATCGGGCCGCACCCGGGCGATCAGTTCTGGATCGATGCGCTCCCGCAGCAAAGCCTGATGTTCGGCTTTCCACAGGCCCAGGCCTTTGCACCCACGCGCTGGCTGCAGGACGGCGACACCGTGCAGATCGGCGCGCACACCCTGGGTGTGCGCCACTGCCCCGGGCACACGCCGGGGCACGTGGTGTTCCACTCGCCTGAAATTCAGCGTGCCTTCGTGGGCGACGTGCTGTTTGCCGGCAGCATCGGCCGCACCGACTTTCCGCAGGGCAACCACGACCAGCTGATCGACAGCATCCGCCAGCGCCTGTGGCCCCTGGGGGACGAGACGGTGTTCATCCCCGGCCACGGCCCGGAAAGCAGCTTCGGCCGCGAACGGCGCAGCAACCCCTTCGTGCGCGACGCTTGAAGGCCCACGCAGCCGCTGGAAGGCGCACGGCGCACATGAGCGCGCAGCGCCCCCCGGATGCGCCGCGCAACAAGCCTTGCGGGCGCTGCCAGGCCGGGTCGCTGCCAGGCTCCGTCGCTGCTAGGCCCGGGCGATGCGCATGCCCAGCCAGAGGCCCGCAGCCAGGAAGCCCAAGGTGACCGCAATGGTGGACGTCGGCATGGCCCGCGCCATGCTCGCGGCCATTTCGCCGGCGCGGGGCGCGGCCAGCTGCAGCCTGCGGCGCGTCATCTGGCGGCCCAGCTCACCCAGGCGCTCGGGCATCAGCCGCTCGGCCTCGGGCAGCAGCGTGGTTTCCTCATCAGCCACGTGGTGGAGCACGGAGCGCATCAGCTCCATGAAGGTCTCGTCGTAGCGCGCATCGCTGGGCTCCATGCTGCGCAGCAGGCCGATGAGCCGCCGCACCTCGTCGTGCTCGGAAGGCGCCCGGCGCAGCATCTCGTTGTCGCACACCTGGCGCAGCGCGGGATAGAAGATCTCCTCCTCAAGCTGGGCATGGATCTCGAGCGCCAGGCAGGCACCGCTCACCAGCCCCTGCCGGGTCTTGGGGCTGCTGCCCGGCTTGTACTGCCGGAAGGTGGCCAGCACGTGGCTGTGGTCCAGCCGGATCATGTTCGTCACATCGGGCACGAGCTTGTCGGCAAGCGTGGTCATGGGCTCTCCTTCGTTCAGGCGCGACAACGCCAAAATCGCATCATGGCTCGGCCGGTGGGGCGGCGCTGTAGGCGGCCATCCCCTGGGTGCGCACGTGCGGCGATGACAGCGGGCAGCGGCTCCCCGCGGCTGACGCGCCGCAGGCGCGGCCTTCTACTGGCTCCATGAGCACACCGCCGGGCAAGACCTCGCTGGACAAGGCACGCATCCGTTTTCTCTTGCTCGAGGGCATCCACCCCTCGGCGGTGCAGGTGATCGAGGCGGCTGGCTACACCCAGATCGAGCGCCTGCCGGGCGCGCTGACCGAGGCGCAACTGCGCGCGCAGTTGGCGGAGGTGCATTTCCTGGGCATCCGCTCGCGCACGCAGCTCACCGACGCGGTGCTGGCGCAGGCGCCCAAGCTGGCGGCGGTCGGCTGCTTTTGCATCGGCACCAACCAGGTGGACCTGCTGGGTGCGCGCGAGCGGGGCATCGCGGTGTTCAATGCACCCTACTCCAACACCCGCTCGGTGGCCGAACTGGTGCTGGCCGAGGCCGTGCTGCTGCTGCGGGGCATCCCCGAGAAGAACGCCGCGGCACACAGCGGCCGCTGGCTCAAAAGCGCCGAGCATTCGCACGAGATCCGCGGCAAGACGCTGGGCATCGTGGGCTACGGCAACATCGGCACGCAGTTGTCGGTGCTGGCCGAAGGCCTGGGCATGCAGGTGATCTTCCACGACGTGGTGGCCAAGCTGCCGCTGGGCAACGCCCGCCAGGTGAGCCTGGCCGAGCTGCTGGCCCAGGCTGACGTGGTGAGCCTGCACGTGCCCGAGACGGCCGCCACCGAATGGATGATGGGCGCGGCCGAGCTAGATGCCATGAAAAACGGCGCGGTGCTGATCAACGCCTCGCGCGGCCGGGTGGTGGACATCGCCCCACTGGCCCTGGCCCTGCGCGAGCGGCGCCTGGGCGGAGCGGCCATCGACGTGTTCCCCAGCGAGCCGCGCAGCAACGACGAGGTGTTCATCTCCGACCTGCGCGGCCTGGACAACGCGCTGCTGACGCCGCACATCGGCGGCTCCACGCTGGAGGCCCAGGCCGGCATCGGCAGCGAGGTGGCGGAAAAGCTGGTGCGCTACAGCGACACCGGCACCACCACCGGCTCGGTCAACTTCCCGGAGGTGGCGCTGCCCGCGCACCCCGGCAAGCACCGGCTGCTGCACATCCACAAGAACGTGCCGGGCGTGCTGTCCGAGCTCAACCGCGTGTTCTCGCAGCACCGCATCAACATCGCGGCGCAGTACCTGCAGACCCGGGGCAACATCGGCTACGTGGTCACCGACATCGACGCCAGCTATCCCGAGCCTGCCCTCAGGGAGATCGCCCAGGTGCCTGGCACGGTGAAGGTGCGGGTGCTGTTCTAGGGCGCCGCTCAGGGCTTGGCGACGGTCACGCGCGTGGCGGCGTTCTGGGAGGCGTCGTAGGTCAGGAGCGCACCGCTGATGGTGTCCACGGTGAGCGTGGTGGCATTGACCCGGGTGGAAAACACCGGGCTGCGCAGCACGCAGGCGCCGGTGCTTCCGGTCACGCAGGAAACGCTGCCGCCGGGCGCAAAGCTGGCGCGCACGGTGGCGTTGACCACGCTGCTGCTGCCCGTGAGGTCGCGCACCTGAACGCTGCCCGAGGCCTGCCAGCCGTTCTTCACCTTGGTGGCTGCGCCCGTGAGGCTGGCCACGGCCACGCTGCGCGTGGCGGGCGCCGTGCCGCTGGCCAGCGAGTACAGCAGCACGTTGGGTGAGCCCACCCCCAGGCCCGACAGCCTCTGCGCCGTTCCCTGGGTGCGCAGGAACTCCGCCACGGCCTCCGGCCCGGCCTCGGGGTTCTGCTGCAGCGCCAGGGCCGCCACGCCCGCCACGTGCGGCGCAGCCATGGAGGTGCCGCTCATGGTGGTGCTGGCGGTGGCGCTGGTGTGGCCCGCCGAGGTGATGCCCGAGCCGGGGGCAAACAGGTCCACGCAGGTACCGAAGTTGGAGTAGCTGGCGCGCTGGTCGGCGCTGGTGGAGGCACCCACGGTGATGGCGCTGCGCTCCGAGGCGGGCGAGCGGGTGCAGGCGTCCACGTTCTCGTTGCCGGCGGCCACCACCAGGGTCACGCCGCGGGCCACGGCACCCGCCACCGCCAGGTTGAGCGCGCCGGAGACCGGGCCGCCCAGCGAGAGGTTGGCCACGGCCGGCCGCAGGCTGCTGCTGGCAACCCAGTCCACGCCGGCGATCACGGAGGAGTAGCTGCCGCTGCCGTCGCAGCCGAGCACGCGCACCGGCAACAAGCGCACCTGCTTGGCGACACCCCAGGTGGTGCCGCCCACCGTGCCGGCCACATGCGTGCCGTGGCCGTTGCAGTCGCCCGGCCCGCGGCCGTCGCCCACGAAGTCGGCGCCCGGCAACAGGCGGCCCGTGAACTCGGCGTGGTCCAGGCGGATGCCGGTGTCGATGACAAACGCATGCACACCCTGGCCGGTGTGTTGGAAGCGGTACTGCGAATCCAGCGGCCGGTCGGCCTGGTCGATGCGGTCCAGCCCCCAGGTGGCGCCGTATTGCGGCGAGGTCTGGTTCAGCCGGACGCTCATGTCCTGCTCGATGAACTCCACGTTGGGATTGCGGCGCAGGCCATCGAGCGCCTGGGCGGGAACGGTGGCAGCAAAACCCTTGAGCGCGCCGCGGTAAACATGGTGCAGGCGCCCGCCGGCCACGCCGCGCATCAGGCCCTGCGCCTCGCGCTCGGGGTCGGCCACCTCTTTCCTGAACACCACGATGTAACGGTCAGCAAGGGGCTCGCCCGGGCGCCCGGTATGCGTGGGGCGCTCACCCTGGCCCGACGGGGCGGCCTGCGCCAGGGCTGCGGGGGCAGCGAGAAGCAGCGCCGAAGACAACGCGACGGTGCTCAGGAGAAAACGGCGGTGCAGCATGACAGAGTGACCCTTGAGAAAGAAGACAGCCGACGAGCAGGGAAGGCGCGCCAGTTTAGCCATAAAGTTTTATTCATGGCGACCCCAATGCCGCCCGCAAAAAGGGGAGCCCGGGCCTTGTGCTTAACGGCTGCCAAGCCCCGAACCTGAAGGGCAACGCGGCGCGCAGCCCCACACCGGCCGCTGCAGCGGCCATGCGGTAACCTCCGCAGCGCACCCTCCCCACCCGTCTGCCGCGCCCGCGAACGACACCCCACCCTGACCGGCCGCACGTCGCATGAGCCACTCGACCACCCCCATCCTGGGCGCCCAGCCCCTGGGCTTTCCCTGGCCCACTCTCGATCCTTTCCTGTTCTGCGCCTACCACGACGACGCCTACCCGGCGGCCGACGGAAAGCTCGGCCCGGCCGCTTCACTGGCGGGCCGGCAACTGGGTTCTGACTTCAGCCGCCAGGACGGCTGGAGCATGTACCACGGTCACCCGGTGCCGGGCTTTCCCGCGCACCCGCACCGCGGCTTCGAGACCGTGACCCTCGTGCGCCGCGGGCTGGTGGACCATGCCGACTCCTTGGGCGCGGCCGCGCGCTTCGGCCAGGGCGACGTGCAGTGGATCACCGCAGGCGCGGGGCTGGTGCATTCCGAGATGTTCCCTCTGCTGCGCAACGACGCGGCCAACCCGCTGGAGCTGTTCCAGATCTGGCTGAACCTGCCGGCCCGCCGCAAGATGGCCACGCCCCACTTCACCATGTTCTGGTCGCACCAGGTGCCGCGTCTCGTGCAAAGCAAAGGCGTGGAGGTGGCCGTGGTGGCCGGGCAGCTGGCCGGCGCCAGCGGCGCACCTCTGGCGCCCCCGCCCGAGTCCTGGGCGACCCAGGCCGACGCCGACGTGGCCATCTGGACCCTGCGCCTTTCGCCCGGCGCCACCTGGACGCTGCCGCCCGCGCAGGCCACCTCGCGCCGCATGCTTTACTTCTTCAAGGGCAGCCAGGTGCACATCGCCGGCCAGGTCCTGGACCGCCATGCCGCCCTCGAGCTGCGGGGCGACGCGGCCGTGACGCTGCACAACCCCGGCCCCCAGGAAGCAGAGTTCCTGCTGCTGCAGGGCCGCCCGATCGAAGAGCCGGTGGCCCAGTACGGCCCCTTCGTGATGAACACGCAAGCCGAGATCCACCAAGCCATGCAGGACTACCGCCGCACCGAATTCGGCGGCTGGCCCTGGCCCGACAGCGCCCCGGTGCACGGCCACGAGCCCCGCCGCTTCGCACGCCACCCGGACGGGCGCGTGGAGCAGCCCGAGGCGGCACCCGCGCCATGAGCGCCGCGCCAGAGCTGCGGCCCGAAGGCGATGCGCCGCAGGCCCGGCCCAGCCAGTTCGGCCTCCTGCGCCAGCGGCGCTTTGCGCCTTTTTTCTGGACGCAGTTCGCCGGCGCGGCCAACGACAACCTGTTCAAGTTCGCCTTCACCGTGATGGCCACCTACCAGCTGCAGCTGGCGTGGCTGCCGCCGGCGCTGGCGGGCCTGGTGATCGGTGCGGTGTTCATCCTGCCCTTCGTGCTGTTTTCGGCCACCAGCGGCCAGCTGGCCGACAAGCTGGAGAAAAGCCGCATGATCCGCCAGCTCAAGGACCTGGAGCTGGGCGTCATGCTGCTGGGGGCGCTGGCCTTCCTGCTGCCCCAGCCCGATGCGCAGGCCGCGCTGCTGCTGGTGTGCCTGTTCCTCATGGGCCTGCAGTCCACCGTGTTCGGGCCGCTGAAGTACGCACTGCTGCCGCAGGTGCTGCGCGAACGCGAGATCACCGGTGGCAACGGCGTGGTGGAGATGGGCACCTTCGTGGCCATCCTGGCGGGCAACCTGACCGGCGGCCTGCTGATCGCCCTGCCGGGCGTGGGCCCCGAGGCGGTGGCCGCGGCCTGCGTGGGCCTGGCGCTGGCCGGGCGGCTGGCGGCGCAGTTCGTGCCGCCGCTGCCGGCCACCGACCCCGGGCTGGTGGTGTGCTGGAACCCCGTGACCGAGACGCGACGCAACCTGCGGCTGGCGCGCCAGGACGCGGTGATGCACAGCACGCTCTGGGGCATCAGCTGGCTGTGGTTCTTCGGGGCGGTGCTGCTCAGCCAGTTTCCGGTGCTGGCCAAGGAGGTGCTGCACGGCAAGGAGGCGGTGGCCTCGCTGCTGCTGGGCGTGTTTTCGGTGGGCATCGCGCTGGGCGCGCTGATGTGCGAGCGCCTGAGCCACGGCCGCATCGAGCTGGGCCTGGTGCCGCTGGGCGCTTTGGGCATGACGCTGTTCACCGTGGACCTTTACTTCGCCTGCCGCAGCCTGCCAGCGGCAGAACTCATGGACGCGGCCACCTTCCTGGCGCAGCCCGCGCACTGGCGCGTGATGGCCGACCTGCTGCTGCTCAGCGCCAGCGCCGGGCTCTACAGCGTGCCGCTCTATGCGCTGATGCAGGTGCGCAGCCCACACACGCACCGCGCCCGCATCGTCGCGGCCAACAACATCCTGAACGCGCTGTTCATGGTGGCCAGCGCGCTCATGTCAGCGGCGCTGTTGGCTGCGGGCCTGAGCCTGCCGGGCCTGCTGCTGGCGCTGGGGCTGGCCAATCTGGGCATGCTGGCCGTGCTGTGCGTGCGCATGCCGGAGCTGCTGCAGCGCCTGGTGCGCATGGCACGACCGGGGCCTGGGGCGCCGAACTGAAACACCCTGCGCACAGGCGCACCTGTGGCGCGGGGCGAAAGCCGAGCGCTTGGGGCGGTTCAGGGCACACAGCAAAGGGGGGCAGAGCCCAGGAATCGTCTCAAGGGCTGGGCGCGTGCCGGGCATCGGCAGGTTCCCGCCCCGCATCGGCGGGCCCCAACAAAAACGCCCCGCACAGCGGGGCGTTTTTCATGCAAGCGCGAAGGCTTACTTGGCGACCACGCGGATCATCTCCAGGCACTTGTTGGAGTAGCCCCACTCGTTGTCGTACCAGGCCACGACCTTGATGAAGGTGCCGTCCAGCGCGATGCCGGCGTCGGCGTCGAACACGCTGGTGCAGGTCTCGCCCACGAAGTCGGTGGCGACCACCTTGTCTTCGGTGTAGCCGAGCACGCCCTTGAGCGCGCCCTGGCTCTGGGCCTTCATCTCGGCGCAGATCTCGGCGTAGGTCGCGGCGTTGTTGAGCTCGACCGTCAGGTCGACCACCGACACGTCGGAGGTGGGCACGCGAAAGCTCATGCCGGTGAGCTTCTTGTTCAGCTCAGGAATCACCACGCCCACGGCCTTGGCTGCACCGGTGCTGGAGGGGATGATGTTTTCCAGGATGCCACGGCCGCCGCGCCAGTCCTTGTTCGATGGGCCGTCCACGGTCTTTTGCGTGGCGGTGGCGGCGTGCACGGTGGTCATCAGGCCGCGCTTGATGCCCCACTTGTCGTTGAGCACCTTGGCCAC
>CAYVGD010000102.1:0-8796 GCA_964450095.1 uncultured Polaromonas sp. | reverse complement strand
GTCAGCTGCGCGTGCGTGACTTGGAAGACCGGCTCCACGGACCAGGGCCTGGGTGCGGGTGGCTGCATGCGGGCCGCGTGGCTTGGGGCCTGCACGGCGGGGGGGGCAAGGCCTGCATTTGCAGGGCGTGGCTTGGCAAGGCGTGGGGCAGCGCGGTGTGGGTTGGCAAGGTGTGGGGCGGCGCGGTGTGGGGCGGCGCGGTGTGGGGCGGCGCGGTGGTTTTGCGGGGCATGCGCTAGCCGATCAGCTGCGGCAGCGAGGTGAACAGCGCCCGCATGTAGTCCAGCGTGATCTCCAGCATCCAGGGGCCGGCCACCACGAAGGCGGCGGCCACCGCCAGCAGCTTGGGGATGAAGGAAAGCGTGGCCTCGTTGATCTGCGTGGCCGCCTGGAAGATGCTCACCACCAGGCCCACGACGAGCGCCACCACCAGCGGCGGTGCAGCCAGCAGCAGGGCCAGGCGCGTGGCCTCCTGGCCCAGGGTGAGGATGGACTCGGGGGTCATGGCGCGCTAGATGTGAAAGCTCTGCACCAGCGCGCCCACCAGCAGCTGCCAGCCGTCCACCAGCACGAAGAGCATGAGCTTGAAGGGCAGTGCGATGGTGGCCGGCGGCACCATCATCATGCCCATGGCCATGAGCACGCTGGCCACCACCAGGTCGACGATGAGGAAGGGGATGAAGATGGAAAAGCCGATCTGGAACGCCGTCTTCAGCTCGCTGATGACGAAGGCCGGCAGCAGGATGCGCAGGCTCACGTCTTCGGGCCCGGCCATGGGCGGCGTGTTGGCCAGCTTGGCAAACAGCGCCAGGTCCCCCTCGCGGGTCTGCTTGAGCATGAAGGCCTTGAAGGGTTTGACGCCGCGCTCGAGCGCCTTTTCGGCGCTGATGCGTTCCTCCGCGAAGGGCTTGTAGGCGGTGTTGTAGGCCTTCTCGAAGGTGGGCGCCATCACGAAAAAGCTCAGGAACAGCGCCAACCCCACCAGGATCTGGTTGGGCGGCGTGGTGGGTGTGCCGATGGCCGTGCGCAGCAGTGAAAACACGATGAGGATGCGGGTGAAGCATGTCATCGACAACAGAAGCGCGGGCAGAAAGCTCAGCGAGGTGAGCAGCACCAGCGTCTGCACCGACAGCGACCAGGTCTGGCTGCCGTCGGGGCCGGGCTTGCTCACCACGCCCGGCAGGCCCTGGGCCTGGGCCAAGAGCGGCAGGCCGGCCAGGGCCAGGGCCGCCAGCCAGGGGCCGTGGCGGCGCAGGCAGGCGCTCAGGGCGCCGCTCACCGCTGGCTCCAGCGCGCCAGCGTCTGCTGCAGTTGCAGCGCGAAGGCCTGGGGCAGGGTGGGGCGCTCGGCAGGGGCGGCGGCTCGCCCGGGAGGGTGAACTGCCGTATCTTGCGGCCGAAGGTCTTGGGCAGGCCCGGCCGCCGCGGCGAACCCGGACAGGCCTTGGGGGGGCTGCCCACCCACCGCATGCAGGCGCGGTGCCCTGGCGGCTGGGGTTTTGTCCGACAGGTCGGCTTGCGGCTGTGAAGTCGGCGCCGGAAGGCCGGCTTCGGGTTCTTGGGAGTCCAGCCGGCCGTGCGATGCCTCAGCCAGCACGGCGTCGCGGTGCGCGATCAGGTTGACCCGCCCGGGGCCCACGCCCAGCATCCATTCCTGGCCGTCCCAGGCCACCACCACCAGGCGCTCGCGCTGCCCCAGGTTGAGCTGGCTGACCATCTGCAGGTCGCGCCGGGCGCGCAGGCCACCCAGGCGCTGCACGGCCCAGGCCAGGGCCAGCACCAGGCCGACCACCAGGGCCAGGGCCAGCGCGGTTTGAAGCAGGGAACTGTTCATCGGCTGAGCTTTCGCATGCGCTCGGACGGCGTGACGATGTCGGTCACCCGGATGCCGTATTTCTCGCCCACCAGCACCACTTCGCCCTGCGCGATCAGGTAGCCGTTGACGAAGAGGTCCATGGGCTCGCCGGCCAGGCCCTCGAGCTCCACCACCGACCCGGGGGCCAGCTGCAGCAGCGTCTTGATGGTGATGCGTGTGCGGCCCAGCTCGGCCGTGAGCTTGACCGGCACGTCCAGCACGCGCTCGAGGTCGGTGGGGCTCAGGGGCACCTGGCCTGCCTGCAGCTGCGGGAACACCGGTGCGGCCGTGGCCGCGGCCAGGGCCGAGGTGTCGGCGGCCTGGGCGGGCGCCTCGGCCTGGGCCTGCTCGGCCATGGCGGCGGCCCAGTCCAGTTCGGCCTCGCTGGCCGGGCTTGCGTCGTCTTGTGAGTTGGGGGAGGTCATGGTGTTCAGGCGCTTTCAGGGTCGCTGCTGGCGTGCTGGATCAAGCGCTGCACGCGCAGCGCATAGTGCTCGTTGGATTGGCCCCAGCCGCACTCGAGGACCGGTACGCCCTGCACGGTGGCGGTCACGCTGGACGGGGGGGTGACCGGCAGCACGTCGCCCACCTTGAGCGCCATGAGCCGCAGCAGCGTGAGCTCGACGCTCGCAAAGTCCGCGCGCAGCTCGATGCCTGCGCTTTGCACCTCGCCGGCGAGCTGGCGTGTCCAGCGTGGGTCGATCTCGATCTCGCCCTGCAGCGGATGGGTGAGCAGGTCGCGGATCGGCTCGATCATGGCGTAGGGAATGCACACGGTGAGGCTGCCGCCCATGGCGCCGAACTCCACCTCGAAGCTGCTGCTGACCACCATGTCGTTGGGCGGCACGATGGGTGCCAGCCGCGCATGCATTTCCGAGCGCTGGTACTCGAATTCCAGCGGATGCACCGGTTGCCAGGCCTGGCCGTAGCTCTCCAGCGTGGTCTTGAGCAGGCGGCGGATGATGCGCTGCTCGGTGGGCGTGAAGTCGCGCCCTTCGACGCGCACGTGGTAGCGGCCGTCGCTGCCAAAGAGGTTGTCCACCACCAGGAACACCAGGCGCGGGTCGTAGATGAACAGGGCCGTGCCCCGCAGCGGCCGCATCTGCACCAGGTTGATGTTCGACGGCACGGGCAGCTTGCGGATGAACTCGCTGTACTTCTGGATCGTGACCGGCCCGACCGAAATGTCGGCGCTCTTGCGCATGAAGCCGAGCAGGGCCGAGCGCAGGTGCCTGGAAAAGCGCTCGTTGATCACCTCCAGCGTGTGCATGCGCGCACGCACGATGCGGTCGTCGCTGCCCAGGCGGTAACCCTGGCTGGTGCGGGCGTCCAGGCTGCCCGCGCCGGCGGTCTCGGCCTCGCCGCCCATGCCGCGCATGAGCGAGTCGACTTCGTCCTGGGACAGCTCGTGTTCGTAACCCATGGGTGCGTCGGCCCGGGTGCGGCTATTGCAGCAAGAACGTGGTGAACATCACGGCCAGCACCTGCCCGGGCGGTTGCGGCTCCGAGTAGGGGCGGCGCAGTGCCTGC
Organism: uncultured Polaromonas sp.; assembly: GCA_964450095.1. Classification (GTDB taxonomy): domain Bacteria; phylum Pseudomonadota; class Gammaproteobacteria; order Burkholderiales; family Burkholderiaceae_C; genus Polaromonas. Next base: position 5,412 of record CAYVGD010000102.1, on the reverse strand, counting down.
AGCAGTTCCTCGGACAGGGCCTGGCGGGCCGGCGGCTCCATCAGCGCCTGGCCCTCGCGGTTGGCCAGCACCGCCAGCACGCGGCTGCGCACCTCGGGAAGGTACTGCGCCAGCAAGGCCTGGGTGGCGGCGTCCTGCAGCCGCAGGCTCAGCGCCACGTGCAGGTGGCGCTGAGCGCCACCGGGCTGCAGGTTGACCGTGAACGGCTCCAGCGCCATGAAGACCGGCGGGGCCGGCGGCTTGGCGGCCGGTGTCTTGGGGCTGAGCATCTGCCAGGCGAAGAAACCGCCTGCGCCGATCACGGCCAGCACCAGCAGGACGGCCGGCAACAGCCAGCGGCGGCGGGGCTTGGATGCAGCGTTGTCTTCGGCCATGGGTGGGGCAGTCCGGCGTGTGGGGTGGGGCAGGCGCCTGCGGCGCGGTGGCCGGGCGGGCGACCGTCCCGGGCTTGGCTGCATTGTTCGGCGCAGGGTCCTGTGCAAAAGCGCCGATCAGCGGCGCGAAGCCGGTGGTTTTTGCCCAATTGCGCCGGACTGTCCCCTCCAACGCACCCAACGCACCCAACGCACCCAGGGCGATGCGATTCACCCAAGGCGATGCGATTCACGAGACCGGCCCAAGCCACCGGACGGCCCAACCGCAGTGACCACCATCACCGAGCCCATCCGTTTCGGGTCGATGGATCCCACCCGCGGCGGGCCCATCGAGGCCAGGCCGCCGTCAGGCCCAGGTGTGAAGGCGTCCGCCCTCGGGGGGCGGTTGCAGCGCTGGCGCGCGGGTGTGCGGTCCGTGGCCCGCCTGTGCCCGGCTTGCCTCGGCCGGGGTGCGCTGCGGTGCAGCCGGGTGGCTGGCGTGTTCGTCAGGCGCGTGGCGGCCCGAGGCCTGGGCGTCCGGCCCTGGAGCGCCTGACGCTGGGGCATCGAAAGGCGCCGCGCCAAAGGCCGTGTCGCCGAGTTCCAGCCCCTGGCTGGCCAGCGCGCCGCGAAGCAGCGGCAGCGCCGCCTCCACCGCTTCACGGACCGCCGCGTGGTCCGTGCCGAAGCGCGCGCTCAGGCGTTCGTCGGAGAGGTCCAGCTCGATGGTGAGCGGTCCCAGGTCGGCCGGGTGCAGTGCCAGTTCGGCCCGGCCCAGTCCGGCCTGGACGCTGCGGAGCACTTGCTGGCCGAGGGCCTGCTGCCAGGCGGTGGTGCCCAGCGCTTCAGGCAGCCCCTGCGGCGGCGCGCCTGGTGCGGTGGTGCCCGGCGCCGCCGGTGCCTGCGCGGTCGGAGTGAAGCCCGCACCCCCTGGTGTGGGATGGCCCAGCCCCTCGGCCGCCTGCAGGACCTGGGACGCGAATGCGCCCTGAGCACTTTCAGGGCTTTCCGCGCTTTCGGCGCTTTCGCCAGGGCGTGTGCCGGCGCCGGGCTTGGGGTTCAGCTCGGCCACGCGGGTGGTGCCGTCGCGGCCGAACCCGCTGTGGCCTGGTCGCGCCCCCAGGGCTTCAGCCGCCTCTGCCGTGCGCGAGAGAGCCAGGCTGTCCTTGAGGCCTGCGCCTGCGCGGGACGCCGGCAACAGCCCCTGTGCCTGGTGGAGCGCGCGGGCGCTGGCCAGGGCCTGCATGAACCCCGGCCGCGCGGCTGCCAGGCCGGAGGCACCGGCCTGGGCCTGCGGCGGGGGCGGTGCCAGGTGCGCGGCTTCACCGGCTGCGGCGCCCGGGCGTCCCTGCAGCGGGCCCGTGGGCCAGGTCTGTGCGGCCCATCCGGCAGGCGCCGGCTCCAGTGGGGCTGCGGTCTCCGCGGGCAGCAGGCGGTGGTCGTGCGCGGCGGTCGGGTCGCTTGGGGTGTGTGGCCCGTCTGTGGCGGCGTGTGCCTGGGCAGCGCCAGCCGACGGTTCATGCGCGGGCGGATGCGCTGCGGGGCGGCCCTGGCCGCCCGTGTCTTCGCCAGGGGTCGCACTGGCCCCGCCTTCCCCGTGGGTCCCGCCTGCCCCATGGGGGCCGCTTCCGGAGGTGCCGCCTGGGCCGCTGGTTCGGGAGCCTGCCAGCAGGGCGGGGGTGCCCTCGCCCTCGGGCAGGCGCGCCGTGCGGCCTGGCGCGCCTTCACCCTGGGTCTTCGCCTGGGCGGCGGGGGTGGCGCGTGAGGGCAGGCGCTCAGCCAGTGCCAGCGAAAAGTCGTTCGGTGCGAGTGGGGCGGCAGCGCCATCCTGGGCACGCTGCCGGGCCTTGCGCTGGGCGGCCCGGGCGCTGCCGGGGGCCAGCGGCCCCGCATCGCCCGCCTCGGGGGTTGCGAGCAAGAAGGAGGTGGGGCTGGCGCTCATGGTGCGTTGGTGCTGTGGAGGTTGGGCCCCAGGCTGGGCCGGGCGCGGGCGGCGCGTTCGTCGGTGTCGCGCTGCTCCTTTTTCTGCTGCACGACCTGGGCGCGGCGCTCGACGCGGCTGGACAGGGTGCCGAAGGCCTGCAGGCGGCGGTGGCTGGTCTGCCATTGCGTGCGGCCATCGGCCAGGCGCTCGCCAGCCTGGTCGGCGGCGCGCTGTTGCTGCGCGATGGCGTCGTCCAGCAGCACCAGAAAGCCCTGGAAGTTGCGCAGCCGCTCCATGGAAAGGCCCTGCGCCATGCGCGCCTGCAGCTGCACGAGGTAGTCCTGGCGGTATTGCTCCAGCAGCGCCAGCTGTTCGTGCGCGCCGAGCTGCGCGCGCTGCAGTTCGCCCAGGCGCCGCACGGCGTCGTCGGTCTGGGTCTGTGCCAGCTCGATCAGCGTGGCCAGGGGGTTGGGTGTCATGGCGTGTCTTTCAGGGGGCTGCCACCAGGCCCTGCAGCTGGGCCACGGCCTCGGGGTGGCTCACGCGCTCTTGCATGGTCTGCTGCAAAAAAGCTTCGAGCCGGGGGTAGGCGGCGATTGCGCGGTCGAGCTGCGCGTCGTGTCCGGGCGCATAGGCACCCACCGAGATCAGGTCGCGGTTGCGCTGGTAGAGCGAGAGCATCTGCTTGGCCTGGCGCACGCGGGCGAAGTCCTCGGGGGTGATCAGCGCGGTCATGGCGCGGCTGATGGAGGCCTCGATGTCGATGGCGGGGTAATGGCCCGACTCGGCCAGGCTGCGCGAGAGCACCACGTGGCCGTCCAGGATGGCGCGGGCCGAATCGGCGATGGGGTCCTGCTGGTCGTCGCCTTCGGCGAGCACGGTATAGAAAGCCGTGATGGAGCCGCCCCGGCCGCTGGCGTCGACCGCGCCGTTGCCCGCGCGTTCGACCAGGGCCGGCAGCTTGGCAAACACCGAGGGCGGGTAGCCCTTGGTGGCGGGCGGCTCACCCACGGCCAGGGCGATTTCGCGCTGGGCCATGGCGTAGCGGGTGAGCGAGTCCATGATGAGCAGCACCGACAGGCCCTGGTCGCGGAAGTACTCGGCCAGCGTGGTGGCATAGGCCGCGCCCTGCAGGCGAAACAGCGGCGAGTTGTCGGCCGGTGCGGCCACCACCACGGCCTTGGCCAGGCCCTCTTCGCCCAGCGTGTGTTCGATGAAGTCTTTCACTTCGCGGCCGCGCTCGCCGATGAGCCCGACCACGATGACATCGGCGCTGGTGTAGCGCGCCATCATGCCCAGCAGCACGCTCTTGCCCACGCCGGAGCCTGCAAACAGGCCCATGCGCTGGCCGCGACCCACCGTGAGCATGGCGTTGATGGCGCGCACGCCCACGTCCAGCACGTCGGTGATGGGGGCGCGCGTGAGCGGGTTGATCGGCTCGGCATGCAGCGGCATCTGTGCCTGGCTGGCCAGCGGGCCCCGGCCGTCGATGGGACGGCCCGCCGCATCGACCACCCGGCCGAGCATGCCCATGCCCACCGGCAGGCGCTTGGTGCCGGTGCCAGTCTGGGCCTCGCAGGCCGGCGGCGGCAGGGCGTAGACGCGCGCGCCGGGCAAGAAGCCGTCCACGGCGGTGTGCGGCATGAGGAACAGCTTGTCCCCGGCAAAGCCCACCACCTCGGCCTCGGCCACGGCCTGCGCCTGGCCCGGGGGAAGTTCCACCAGGCAGTCGCTGCCCACGGGAAGGCGAAGTCCCACGGCCTCGAGCAGCAGGCCCACGGCGCGGGTGAGGCGACCGTAGCGCTGCACGGGCGAGGCCTGGGCCACCACTTCGGCGCCCGCGGACAGACGCGCCTGCAAGCGCTCCAGGTGCCCGGCGGGCGTCATGCGCCGGCCTCCTGCACATGCGCCACCACCGGCTCGCAGGCCAGGGCCGCTGCCACGCGCTGCCAGCGGGTGGACAGCCGCGCATCCAGCTCGCCCGAGGCGGCCAGCACACGGCAGCCGCCGCGCTCGATGGCGGGCTCGGCGCGCAGCCGCCAGCCGGCCACCTGAAACTCGTCGGCCAGGTGCTCGCGCACCAGCGCCAGGTCGTCCGGGTGCAGCAGCAACTGCGGTTGGCCGACCAGCGCGGGCTCGGCCTGCAGCAATTCGCGCACGGCGGGCAGCATGAGCGCGGGCTCGTGCGCCAGCGCCGCGCCCACCACCCGCTGCGCCAGCGCCAGAGCCAGGTCCATGAGGCTGACGGCCAGCGCCTCTTCGGCCTGCACCAGCGCCTGCGGCAGCGATGCGGAAAGGGCCATGAAATGCTGCGTCTCGGCCTGGAACTGGGCGCGCGCCTGGCTTTCGGCCTGGGCGGCCAGGTCCTCGCGGGCGGCATCCCAGGCCAGCGCCTGGCCTTCCTTTTGGCCCTGCGCCAGCCCTTGCGCCAGGCCCTCGGCGTGGCCAGCGGCCCGGCCTTCGCGGTGGCCTTGCACCAGGCCCTGCTGCCGGCCCGTCGCGAGGCCCCGTTCGAAGGCCGCTTGGACCGCTGCATCGACCGGTTCCCCGGGCCACCCGCTGGCCTGGGGTGGCCAGGTGGCCGGGCCAGTGCCAGTCGGTTGCGATCGAGCCGCAGGGCCCGGGCGCACGGCCGGAAAGAGCGCTGCGCTCTGGCGCCTGCGCTCGGGGTCGGGCAGCCCTGGTGGTGCAGGCCCGCGCGTTGCCGTTGCAGGCTCGTCCAGGAGGGGCGGAAACAGCGGCTGGGACATGGGCTGGGAGGCGAGCCGGGTGGTGGTCTGGAAGGTGGTTTAGAAGGTTGGCGGCCTGGTCTTCAGACAAAGGCCTCGTCGCCGGGCTGCGCCAGCACCAGCTCGCCCTCGGCGGCCAGGCGCCGCACGATGGACAGCACGGTTTTTTGTTCGGCTTCCACCTGCGACATGCGCACCGGGCCGCGCATTTCCATGTCTTCGCGCAGCGCCTCGGCCGAGCGCTGGGACATGTTGGCCATGAACTTGTCGCGCAGCTCCACGCTGGCGCCCTTGAGCGCCAGCACCAGGGTCTCGTTCTCCACTTCCTTGAGCAGGCGCTGCAGGCCGCGGTCGTCCAGGCCCAGCAGGTTCTCGAAGAGGAACATCTCGTCCACCATCTTCTGCG
>CAYVGD010000101.1:0-9008 GCA_964450095.1 uncultured Polaromonas sp. | reverse complement strand
ACTCAATCGCCAGCTTCAATCAAAATTCAAACGCTCACTGCGCGGCCCAATGGATGGTGGAGAGGTCCACGCCGTCCTTGTACATTTCCCCAAGAGGCGAAAGCTCGCGCAGGCGGGCCACGTTTTCCTTGATGGACTGAACCGCGAAGTCAATTTCCTCCTCGGTGGTCCACCGGCCGATGGTCATGCGCAGGCTGCTGTGCGCCAGTTCATCACTGCGACCGAGGGCGCGCAGCACGTAGCTCGGCTCCAGGCTGGCCGAGGTGCAGGCCGAACCGCTGGAGACTGCCAACCCCTTGATGCCCATGATGAGCGATTCACCTTCCACGAAGTTGAAGCTCATGTTCAGGTTATGGGGCACGCGCTTTTCGGCGTGGCCGTTGAGGAACACTTCCTCCACGTCCTTGAGTCCGTGGAGCAGGCGTTGCTGCAGCGACCGAATGCGTGCGTTCTCCGCCACCATTTCTTCTTTGGCAATGCGGTAGGCCTCCCCCATGCCCACGATCTGGTGCGTGGGCAGCGTGCCCGAGCGCATGCCGCGCTCATGGCCGCCTCCATGCATTTGCGCCTCGATGCGCACCCGGGGCTTGCGGCGTACATAAAGCGCGCCGATGCCCTTGGGGCCATAGGTCTTGTGCGAGGTCAGGCTCATCAGGTCGACAGGCAAATGGGCCAAGTCGATGTCCACACGGCCCGTGGCCTGGGCCGCGTCCACGTGGAAGATCACGCCTTTTTCGCGGCACAGCGAGCCGATGGCCGCGATGTCTTGGATGACGCCGATCTCGTTGTTCACGAACATCACCGAAGCCAGGATGGTGTCGGGACGGATCGCCGCCTTGAACGCATCCAGATCCACAAGGCCGTCGGGCTGGACGTCCATGTAGGTCACCTCAAAGCCCTGGCGCTCCAGCTCGCGGCAGGTGTCGAGCACCGCCTTGTGTTCGGTCTTGACGGTGATGATGTGCTTGCCCTTGCCTTTGTAAAAGTGAGCCGCACCCTTGAGCGCCAGGTTGTTGGATTCCGTGGCCCCGCTGGTCCAGACGATCTCTCGTGGATCGGCACCGATCAGCTCAGCCACCTGAGCGCGGGCTTTTTCTACAGCCTCCTCCGCTTCCCAGCCCCAGGCATGGCTGCGCGATGCCGGGTTGCCGAAATGCTCGCGCAACCAGGGAATCATGGCGTCCACCACGCGCGGATCGCACGGATTGGTGGCGCTGTAGTCCATGTAAATGGGAAAGTGAGGGGTTTGCATCGTTTCGGATTCTTGAAAGGTCGCAGGGGTCATGCTGCAGGCGCCCGCTCGGAAGCGGGCGCCTCAGGCCGGGCTCAGCTCTTGGAAAACGCTGCGCCCAGCGCGAACACCGAATTGGGGGCGTTCACGCGGACGGGCTTGACCGCCGGGGCGGCGTACACCGCCTTCTTGATCGGCGGCGTGCTCTCGATCACCACACCCTTGGCGAGCTGCTCATCCACCAGCTTTTGAAGGGTAACGGAATCCAGGAATTCGACCATGCGGCTGTTGAGCGAAGCCCACAGTTCGTGGGTCATACAGCGACCGCCATCGCCATTGCAGTTTTCCTTGCCGCCGCAGTTGGTGGCGTCCAGTGGCTCATCCACTGACATGATGATATCTGCGACGGTGATGTCGGCGGCCTTGCGACCCAGGGTGTAACCACCGCCGGGTCCCCGGGTGGACTCCACCAGTTCATGGCGGCGGAGTTTTCCGAAGAGCTGCTCAAGGTAGGACAGTGAAATTTGCTGGCGCTGGCTGATGGCCGCCAACGTGACAGGGCCGTTGTTCTGGCGCAGGGCCAGGTCAATCATGGCGGTGACCGCAAAGCGGCCTTTGGTCGTGAGGCGCATTGTTCAAGCTCCTTAAATGATGGCTTGATTACCGTTGAGGACCACCGGCAGCCGAAGCCACCAGTCCCGTTTCCACCCTCCCCTGCCGCTGGCGAACTTGTCGCTGGCGGACCGCTGTCTCACTGTTTTCTTGAGTCTTCCCGTCAAGTATAGACCAAAGCCAAGTGATTTGCTTGGTCATCGCAACTGGTCAGTCACGAAGCGACTTGTCAGACTTTTTGAGCCCAGGCGTGGCCATGCCGCCTGAACGGCCGGGCCCTCAGGCCGCAGGCAGCACGCTGTCTGTCCCGGACGCACCGAAGGCCTGCGCCTTCAGCCGCGCAAGCTGGTCGCGCACCCGAGCCGCCTTTTCGAACTCCAGGTTCTTGGCGTGCTCGATCATTTCTTTTTCCAGGCGCTTGATCTCCCGGGCCACGTCCTTTTCGCTCATGTCCTCCAGGGCCAGGACCTGGGCGTCGAGCTTGCGTGCGTCGTCGCCCGACTTTTCGCTGTAGACACCGTCGATCAGGTCGCGGATGCGCTTGACCACGCCGCGCGGGGTGATGCCATGTTCCTCATTGAATGCCAGTTGCTTGCGGCGCCGGCGGTCCGTCTCGCCCATGGCCTTGCGCATGGACTCGGTGATCTTGTCGGCATAAAGGATGGCGCGGCCATTGAGGTTGCGGGCGGCGCGGCCGATGGTCTGGATCAGGCTGCGCTCGGCGCGCAAGAAGCCTTCCTTGTCTGCATCCAGGATGGCCACCAGCGACACCTCGGGAATGTCCAGGCCCTCGCGCAGCAGGTTGATGCCGACCAGCACGTCAAACGCGCCCAGGCGCAGGTCGCGCAGGATCTCCACCCGCTCGACGGTGTCCACGTCGCTGTGCAGGTAGCGCACCTTCACGCCGTTGTCGGTGAGGTAGTCGGTGAGCTGTTCGGCCATGCGCTTGGTGAGCGTGGTGATCAGCACGCGCTCGTTTTTCTCCACGCGGATCCGAATTTCCTCCAGCACGTCGTCCACCTGGTGCGTGGCCGGCCGCACCTCCACCACCGGGTCCACCAGGCCCGTGGGCCGCACCACCTGCTCGACCACCTTGCTGGCGCGCTCGTTCTCGTAGGCCGCAGGCGTGGCCGACACAAAGACAGCCTGGCGCATCTTGGTTTCGAATTCCGCAAACCTCAGCGGCCGGTTGTCCAGCGCACTGGGCAGCCGAAAGCCGTACTCGACCAGCGTGAGCTTGCGCGCCCGGTCGCCGTTGTACATGGCGTTGAGCTGGCCGATCATGACGTGGCTCTCGTCGAGCAACATCAACGCATCCTTGGGCATGTAGTCGCACAACGTCGCTGGCGGTGAGCCGGGTGCCGCGCCAGACAGGTGCCGGGTGTAGTTCTCGATGCCCTTGCAATGCCCGACCTCGCTGAGCATCTCCAGATCAAAGCGGGTGCGCTGCTCGATGCGCTGGGCCTCCACCAGCTTGCCGGCGGCCAGCAATTCCTTGACGCGGTCGGCCAGTTCCAGCTTGATGCTTTCCACCGCCGCCAGGACCTTGTCGCGCGGCGTGACGTAGTGGCTCTTGGGATAGATCACGAAGCGCGGGATCTTCTGCCTGATCTTGCCGGTGAGCGGATCGAACAGCTGCAGCGACTCGATCTCATCGTCGAAAAGCTCCAAGCGGATGGCCAGTTCCGAGTGTTCGGCCGGGAACACGTCGATCACATCGCCGCGCACACGGAAGCACCCGCGGGCGAAATCGGTGTCGTTGCGCGTGTACTGCATGCGGATCAGCCGCGCGATGATGTCGCGCTGGCCCATGCGGTCGCCATGCCGCACGATGAATCGCATCTCGGTGTAATCCTCGGGGGCGCCGATGCCGTAGATGGCGCTGACGGTGGCCACGATCACCACGTCCCGGCGCTCGAGCACGCTCTTGGTGGCCGACAGCCGCATCTGTTCGATGTGCTCGTTGATCGCCGAGTCCTTCTCGATGAACAGGTCGCGCTGGGGCACGTAGGCCTCGGGCTGGTAGTAGTCGTAGTAACTCACGAAGTACTCGACCGCGTTCTTCGGGAAGAACTCGCGGAACTCGCTGTACAGCTGAGCGGCCAGCGTCTTGTTGGGCGCGAACACGATGGCCGGCCGGCCCAGCCTGGCGATCACGTTGGCCATGGTGAAGGTCTTGCCGGAGCCGGTCACGCCCAGCAGGGTCTGGAAGGCCTCGCCGTCCTCTACGCCCTCGACCAGTTGGCGGATGGCCTCGGGCTGGTCGCCAGCGGGCGGGTAAGGCATGAAAAGCTCGAAAGGCGAGCCGGGAAAGCGAACGAACTCCCCCTGGGGCGCCGCGTCGTCTGCGGGCACGGGGGCGAGGGCAGCCGTGTTCTTGGGCATGGGTCTCATCCTGGCCCGCTAAAATCCGGGCAACTGGTCAGGATACGCGATTTGGCGCCCGCACGCTGCCCACATCGCCCCAAGCTGAGGCCTGCCGCTGAGCTGCGCCGCCCTGCCCTGTCGCCGAAACCTCCACCCAAAGGAACTGCATGTCTTTGTTCACCGCCGTCGAAATGGCCCCGCGCGACCCGATCCTGGGCCTCAACGAGCAATACGCCGCCGACACCAACCCCCACAAAGTCAACCTGGGCGTGGGCGTGTACTACGACGACAACGGCAAGCTGCCCCTGCTCCAATGCGTGCAGGCCGCAGAGAAGATGATGGCCGAAAAGCCCACGCCGCGCGGCTACCTGCCGATCGACGGCATCGCCGCCTATGACAACGCGGTCAAGGCGTTGGTGTTCGGCGCCGACAGCGAGCCCGTCCAATCCGGCCGCGTGGCCACCGTGCAAGCCATCGGTGGCACCGGCGGCCTGAAGGTGGGCGCCGATTTCCTCAAGCGCCTGGCCCCCCAGGCCAAGGTGCTGATCAGCGACCCGAGTTGGGAAAACCACCGTGCGCTGTTCACCAACGCGGGCTTCCAGGTCGAGGCCTATCCCTACTACGACGCTGCCAAGCGCGGCATCCACTTCGAGGGCATGCTCGCGGCACTGAACGCAGCCGCCCCGGGCACCATCGTCGTGCTGCACGCCTGCTGCCACAACCCGACGGGCTACGACATCACACCGGCGCAATGGGACCAGGTGATCGCCGCGGTCAAGGCACGCGGCCTCGTGCCCTTCCTCGACATGGCCTACCAGGGCTTCGGGCACGGCATCGCCGAAGACGGCGCGGTCATCGGTAAGTTCGTGGCTGCAGGCCTGTCGTTCTTTGTCTCGACGTCGTTCTCCAAGAGCTTTTCGCTCTATGGCGAGCGCGTGGGCGCCTTGAGTGTGCTGTGCCAGAGCAAGGAAGAGGCGAACCGGGTGCTGTCGCAGCTCAAGATCGCCATCCGCACCAACTACTCCAACCCGCCCACGCATGGCGGCGCCATCGTGGCGGCGGTGCTGAACACGCCCGAACTGCGCCAGCAGTGGGAAGACGAACTGGCCGAGATGCGCGTGCGCATCAAGCAGATGCGCCAGAAGCTGGTGGACGGCCTGCAAGCCGCCGGCGTGAAGCAGGACATGGGGTTCATCACCTCGCAGATCGGCATGTTCAGCTATTCGGGCCTGAGCAAGGACCAGATGGTGCGCCTGCGCAGCGAATTCGGCGTGTACGGCACCGACACGGGCCGCATGTGCGTGGCGGCGCTCAACAGCAAGAACATCGAGCACGTCTGCGCGTCCATCGCCAAGGTGCTGTGACGACTGGGCGCGCCCCGCGCGCCTGACGCAAGAACGCCGGCATTGCGCCGGCGTTTTTTCTTTTCAGGGGGCCTGCAATGCAGGCCTCAGCCTTCCCCCCACACCACCGAGCGCATGGCGATCGAGGCGCCCTGGGAGTTGGTGTTGAAAAAGCGGGGCGCTTCGCCGGGAGCCACCGCCGCGGCCGCATAAAGCAGCGGCAGGAAATGCTCGTGGCTGGGCTGGGCCATCGCGGCCACCGACCCCAGCTTGTGGATCTGCGCCAGGTCCGCAAGCCGACTCTGGGCGATCCGATCGGCGATGGTCTCGTCGAATTCCAGCGCCCAGTCGTAGGCCTGGTCGTTCGGCGCCTGCCGCTGCATCATGCGCAGGTTGTGCACGATGTTGCCGCTGCCCACGATCAGCACACCCCGCTCGCGCAGGCCCAGCAGCTGCTGCGCCAACTGGAAATGCTCCTCGGGCGGGCGGGCATAGTCCATGCTCAGTTGCACCACCGGGATGTCGGCCTCGGGAAACATCGGCTGCAGGACCGACCAGGCCCCGTGGTCCAGCCCCCAGCTCTGGTCCAGGCCCAGCGGCCGACCCAGCCGCTGCCGCACATGGCGCGCGATTTCTCCCGCAGCGCGGGGCGCGCCGGGCGCGGGGTACTGTTGGTCGAACAGCACCTGCGGAAACGCGCCGAAATCATGGATGGTTCGGGGCCGGTCCATGGCGGTGAGCCACCAGCCCTCGGTGAGCCAGTGGGCGGACACACACAGGATCAACTGCGGCCGGGATCAGCGCACGCCGAAGCTCCGGCCCAGCTCCTGCCATTGCCGGCGCCAGTCGTTTTCCGTGACCGCGTTCATGGGGCTGCCATGGCCCAGAAAAACCACCGGCAGGCGCTCGGAAGGACGCAAGGACTGGAACTGTGAAATTGAAATCGGGTCAGAGGACATGGGATGACGATGGGGGCCCGGCGTTCCTGCGCAAGGGCTGCGCCGCCGGCGCCCAACAGGGATGGCAACAGCCTGTGACTGTACCTGGGGGCGCACCGTGCGCCTTAAAGCGCCTGGCTTTCTGCAAGGTGACAAGACCGTGACATCCGGTCACAACATTAGTATTTACTCTTTGCTTTGAAAGCTCATCAACTGCTATATTGCTGCACTGCAACATTGCTTTGAGCCCGCGAAAGGAAAGCTGCCATGCTCTACCAGGTCTATGAAACGCAGCGCACGCTGATGGAGCCCTTCGTGGACTTCGCTCAGGCGGCCGCCAAGATGTTCAGCAACCCGCACTCGCCGGCCGGCCAGCACCCCTGGTCGCAGCGCATGGCTGCAGGCTACAGCCTGCTTTACAGGCTGGGCAAGGACTACGAAAAGCCTGCCTTCGAGATCGACACGGTCGACGTGGGCGCCGTGAGGGTGGCCGTGCAGGAGCGGGTGGAGCTGGACAAGCCCTTTTGCGAGCTGCGCCGCTTCAAGCGGCTGAGCGACGACGTGCAGACCCTGCAGACACTCAAGAGGCAACCGGCCGTGCTGGTGGTGGCGCCGCTGTCGGGCCACTACGCCACGCTGCTGCGCGACACCGTCTCCAGCCTGCTGCAGGACCACAAGGTCTACATCACCGACTGGCGCAACGCCCGCATGGTGCCGCTCGACAAGGGCGAATTCCACCTGGACGACTACGTTAACTATGTGCAGGACTTCATCCGCCACATCCAGGGCATCTACGGCAACTGCCATGTCATCAGCGTGTGCCAGCCGACGGTGCCGGTGCTGGCCGCCATCTCGCTGATGGCCAGCCGGGGAGAAACCACGCCCCTGTCCATGACCATGATGGGCGGCCCGATCGATGCCCGCAAGTCGCCGACCTCGGTGAACAACCTGGCCATGACCAAGAGTCACAGCTGGTTCGAGAACAACGTGATCTTCCGCGTGCCGGGCAACTTTCCCGGCGCAGGTCGCCGCGTGTACCCCGGCTTCCTGCAGCACGCCGGCTTCGTGGCCATGAATCCCGACCGCCACGCCAGCAGCCACTACGACTATTTCAAGAACCTGATCAAGGGCGATGACGCCAGCGCCGAGGCGCACCGCAAGTTCTACGACGAGTACAACGCCGTCCTGGACATGGACGCCGACTACTACCTCGAGACCATCCGCATCGTGTTCCAGGAGTTCCACCTGGTGCGCGGTACCTGGGAAGTGCGCAACCCGCAGGGTCAGCCCGAGCGCGTGCGGCCGGAGGACATCCGCACCACCGCGCACCTCACCATCGAAGGTGAACTCGACGACATCTCCGGCGCCGGACAGACAGAGGCAGCCCACGGCCTGTGCCGCAACATCCCCAAGGGCATGCAAAAGCACATCGAGGTGACGGGCGCAGGCCACTACGGCATCTTCAGCGGCCGCCGCTGGCGCGACGTGGTCTACCCCGAGGTGCGGGACTTCATCGCCCAGCACCACCCCCAGGCGAAGGTGCAAGCGGAGGCCCCGGCTGCGGCAGCGCCCAGCACCGTGGCTGCACCCATCCGGGCCACGGCCAGCAGCACGCGCCGCAGTCCCGGCAAGACACCGGCTCGCAAGACGGCTGCGCGCCGAGGCAGTTCCCGCGGCTGACCCGCCGCGGCCTGCCGGGCTGCACCTGGCAGGCAGCACCGCTCACCAGCCAGGCCCTGCGCCTGGCTTTTTGCTTTCTGGCCCGGAAGGCTCGGGCTTTGGCGACAATCACGCCCCGTGAGCACAGAACCTTCCCTTTCACTGGCCGAGCGGCTGCAGGCGGCCCTGCCCCAGACGCAATGCACGCGCTGCGGCTATGCGGACTGCCGCGCCTACGCCGAGGCGATGGCCCGTGGCGAGGCCGAGATCAACCAGTGCCCGCCCGGTGGTGCAGAAGGCATCGCCAGGCTGGCGGTGATCACGGGGCGCCCGGTGCTGGCGCTGAACCCGGCGCATGGCCAGGAAGGCCCGCGCGGCGTGGCGGTGATCGACGAGGACTGGTGCATCGGCTGCACGCTCTGCCAGCCCGTGTGCCCGACCGATGCGATCGTCGGCAGCCACAAGCGCATGCACACGGTCGTGGAGGCGCACTGCACCGGGTGCGAGCTGTGCATTCCGACATGCCCGGTGGACTGCATCCGCATGGAGCCCGTGACCGAGGCCACCGGCTGGAACGCCTGGTCAAACGCGCAGGCCGAACGCGCCCTGAGCCGCTACGAAGTACACCAGCTGCGGCTGGTCCGGGCCGAGGAGCGACAGGCCCTGCGCCTGGAACAGAAAGCCCAGACCAAGCTGGCCGACCTGCCTGCACACACACACCTTCAAGACCCCGGCGAGTTGGACAAGAAACGCGCTGTGATCGAGGCCGCCCTGGCCAGGGCCCGCGCCCGCCGAACCCCACCGGGAACCTGAACCCGGGCTTGGCTGCCCAGCCCCCCGGGCCGCGTGGAAGCGAAA
>CAYVGD010000100.1:0-9029 GCA_964450095.1 uncultured Polaromonas sp. | reverse complement strand
AGTCTCCCACCGACACACCGCCGCGCGTGGCCGAGGAACTGCGCCGCATCTGGCACGCGCAGCGCGAGGCCGACGACGGCTGCAAGACCGCCGCCGACCGGCTGCACGCGGCCAAGCTGCTGCCTTCTCTGGAGGTGTGGCGCAAGGCGCGCATCGCCATCGAGGCCAACCGCAGCCGCCCGGTGCGCGATGCAGTTGAGATCGTGGCGCCCGATGCGGTCAAGCACCTGGCGGCGGTGCAGGGCGAGCCGGCCAAGTTCCTGAACGACAAGAAGCTGGCGATCACCCGCAGCCGCAAAGAGCTGGTCACTCTGGCCCTGGTGCGCCTGGCCGCCACCGACCCGGCCGCTGCCGCCGAGCAGCTGCGCGGCAAGTGGGGCCTGCAGCTGACGGCCGAGGAGCGCCACTGGGTGTGGGGTGTGATCGGCAAGCAGGCCGCGCTGCGCCTGGACGGCGAGGCCCTGGCCCACTTCGGGCGGGCCGGCCAGGACGCCGAGCTCACCGACGACATGCTGGCCTGGAAGGCGCGCGCGGCGCTGCGCGCCGGGGCCGAGCCGAACTGGAAGCAGGTGCAGGCCGCCATCGAGGCCATGAGCGAAGAGGGCCGGCGCGACCCGGCCTGGGTGTACTGGCGCGCCCGCGCACTCATGGCCACGGCGCCGGCCACCGCCACGGGCGCGCCTTCACCGCAGCGGGCGCAGGCGCTGCTGCTGCTGCAGTCGATCGCCTCGGTGCGGGGCTTCTATGAGCAGCTGGCCCTGGAGGACCTGGGCCAGCGCGTGAGCCTGCCGGCCCGGCCCGCGCCGCTCACACCCGAGGAGCGAGAGGCCGCACGCGACAACCCCGGCCTGCAGCGCGCGCTGCACGCCATGGCCCTCGGCCTGCGCGGCGACGGCGTGCGCGAGTGGAACTACACGGTCAACCTGCACCGCCCCGGCGGGCTGGGCGACCGCGAGCTGCTGGCGGCCGCGCAACTGGCCTGCGACCGGTCGGTGTGGGACCGCTGCATCAACACCAGCGAGCGCACCCGCGGCGAGATGGACATGGAGCAGCGCTTTCCCATGCCGTTTCGCGAGCTGGTGCTCAAGCGCACCCGCGACATCAACCTGGACCCGGCCTACGTGTACGGACTCATCCGCCAGGAAAGCCGCTTCATCATGGACGCCCGCTCCCACGTGGGCGCCTCGGGGCTGATGCAGATCATGCCGGCCACCGCGCGCGAGACGGCGCGGCACATCGGGCTGGTGGGCTTTCGGCCCGAGCAGATCAACGACCGCGAGACCAACATCACCATCGGAACGGCCTACCTCAAGCGCGCCCTGGACGACTTCGGCGGCTCCATGGCCATGGCGGCGGCCGCCTACAACGCGGGCCCCAGCCGGCCACGCGCCTGGCGCAACGGGCCGGTGCTCGACGGCGCGGTCTGGGCCGAGAACGTGCCCTTCAGCGAGACGCGCGACTACGTGAAGAAGGTGCTCTCCAACGCCACGGTGTACGCGGCGTTGATCACCGGCCAGCCGCAGTCGCTGCGCGAACGCCTGGGCCGCGTGGGCCCGCGCGAGGTGAGCGCCCCGCCCATCGACGAGAAGATGCCCTGAAGCGGCTCTTGCCCAGGGCTGGGCTTTGTGCCCGGCGCTTGGTGTGCCCGGCGCTTGGAATCGCGGGAACCCAGCCCCCTGGGAGGCCCTTTGCCAAGGTGCTCCCGCTGGCTCAGACCTTCACACGCTGCGCGCTGAACTCTTCCTCGTAGTCGGCCGCCAGCGAGGTTTTTTCGGCTTCGGTCAGCACCGCGGCGGCCTGCTGGAAGATGCCCTGCTCCTCGTCGGCCAGGTGGTGATAGATCTTGTGGCGCAGCTCTCGCGCCTTGACGACCCAGCTGGGTGAGACCGACTCCATCTCCTCCAGCTCCTCGACCAGTTCGTCCATCTCATGGTGCTCGGCAATGCCGTGGCGCGAGGGCTCCTGGGTCGCGTCGTGCCCGATCAGCGGCACGTAAAAGCAGCGTTCCTCGGCCGCCGCGTGCGCGGCCAGCTCGGTCTTGAGCTGCTTGAACAGCGTCAGCCGCTCGCGGCTGCGCGCCTCGGTCTCCACCAGCTGGTCGGCCAGCATGCGCTGGGTGAGGTGGCTGCGGCGCAGGGATTCGAAGATGTTCATGCCTGTGCATTGTTCGCAAGCCCAGCCCGGCCGGCTGTAGGCCGAGGCCGCGCCCGCGAAAAGCCCGACACGGCGCAGACGGAACCCCCGTTTGGGCAGAATGCCGCCATGCTTCAAAAAGTACTCGTGCTCGGCGGTTCGGGGTTCGTGGGCCGCCATGTGTGTGAAAAGCTGGTGCGCCGCATGGTCCAGGTGACCGTGCCCACCCGCCGCCTGCGCAACGCCGCCCAGGTGATGACCCTGCCCATGCTCTATGCGGTCGAGGCCAACGTGCACGACGAAGCCCAGCTGCGCGAGCTGGTGCGCGGGCATGACGCCGTGATCAGCCTGGTGGCCATCCTGCAGGGCAGTGCGCAGGCCTTCGAGCATGCGCACGTGAAGCTGGCCGAGAAGCTGTCCCGCGCCTGCGAGGCCGCCGGGGTGCGCCGCGTGGTTCACGTGAGCGCCCTGGGCGCCGACATCCGCAACCCCGAGGGGCTGCCGTCCCACTACCTGCGCAGCAAGTCGCGCGCCGAGCAGGTGCTGCACCACGCCGCGCTCGACCTCACGCTCATCCGCCCCAGCGTCATCTTCGGTGCCGAAGACCGCTTCCTCAACACCTTCGCCGACCTGCAGCAGCTTTTCCCCGTGGTGCCGCTGGCCGGCGCGCAGGCGCGCTTCCAGCCGGTGTGGGTGGAGGACGTGGCCGAGGCCGTGGTGACCTGCCTGGGCCAGGCGCACGGGCAGGACAGCATCGGCCAGATCTACGAAGCCTGCGGCCCCGATGTGTTCACCCTGCGCGAGCTGGTGCAGTTGGCCGGGCGCATCAGCGGTGCGGCCCGCGGCCGGGGCCGGCCGGTGATCGGCCTGCCCGATGCGCTGGCGCGCGTGCAGGCGCGGCTGATGGAGCTCATGCCCGGCGAGCCGCTGCTCAGCCGCGACAACCTCGACTCCATGAAGGTGGCCAACGTGGCCACCGGCCACCACCCGGGACTCAAGGCGCTGGGCATCACCCCGGCCTCGCTGCTGGCGGTGGCGCCCACCTACCTGGGCCACCGGGGCTGGCGCAGCCGCCAGATCGAACGCCGCGAGGCCGCAGGCCGCACGTTCTGAGTGCCCAGGCGCCCAGCGGCGGATTCTCCAGGGGCTGTTGACGCGCCAGCGGGGAACGCACGCCTCGCACGCCTCGCACGCCTAGCACGCCTAGCACGCCCCGCACGCCCCGCAAGCACGGCAAGCACGGCAAGCACGGCAAGCACGGCAAGCACGGCAAGCTCTGTAAGCTCTGCACGGCTTGTGTTCCGCAGGAGCCCAGCCCCCTGCGCGACCCCCGGCCGGCTTAAGATTTCCCCCATGCTGCAGCTCTACATCGGCAACAAGAACTACTCCTCCTGGTCCATGCGCGCCGGCGTGCTGCTGTCGCAGGCCGGCGTGGCCTACCAGGAGGTGATGGTGCGTTTCGACTCCTTCGAGCCGGGCTCTAAATTCCGGCGCACCCTGGACGCGCTCAGCCCTGTGGGCAAGGTGCCCGTGCTGGTGGACGGTGACTTGGTGGTCTGGGATTCGCTGGCCATTGCCGAGTACCTGGCCGAGCAGTTCCCCGACAAGCAGCTCTGGCCCGCGCATCCCAAGGCCCGGGCGCGGGCCCGCAGCATCTGCGCCGAAATGCACAACGGCTTTGCCGCGCTGCGCTCGGCCTGCCCCATGAACATCGAGGCGCAGCTGCCCGCCGTGGGCCAGCTGATCTGGCGCGACCAGCCGGCGGTGCGACGCGACGTCGAACGCCTGGTGGCCATGTGGACCGAGCTGCTGGAGGCCCATGGCGGGCCGCTTTTGTTCGGCAGCTTCACCATCGCCGATGCCTACTACGCCCCCGTGTGCATGCGGCTTCGCACCTACGGCCTGCCCGTGCCTGCGGAAGTGGTGGCCTACATGGACCGCGTGCTTGCGCTGCCCGGCGTGCAGGCCTGGGTGGAGGCCGCGCTGGCCGAGCAGGACTTCCTGCCCTTCGAGGAACCCTACCGCGTGCACCGCTGACGTGCGCGGCGCCGGCCGCGCCCCTGATGAGCCTGGCGTGAAGCCTTTTTGCACGGCTTCCTCCCATGGCCCTTTCGCGTGGCCTTCTCACACTGCCATCTTGTGCGGTCTTCTTGCATGGCCTTCTTGTTCGACCTCCTGACGCGCTTTTCCACGCGCCTGTCGCACCCGTCTTTGCCACGCGTTTTCCACGCGTTGTTCAGCACGTTATTTCACGCGTTTTTCCGTGCGCCGCCGCCAACCCTTCTTCAAGCGTTTTTCCAAGCCTTCCAGCCTGTTCCCCGAGGGCAACTTCCCATACCCTCGGCAGGCCGCCCCGCCGGCCGCCCCGCCGCCTAAACTCGGCGCCCATGAAGATCTACCAGGTCGGCGGCTCGATCCGCGATGCCCTGCTGGGCCTGCCGGTGCAGGACCGCGACTGGGTGGTGGTGGGCGCCACGCCCGAGCAGCTGGCCGCCCAGGGCTTTCTGCCCGTGGGCAAGGACTTCCCGGTGTTCCTGCATCCCCAGACGCGCGAGGAACACGCCCTGGCACGCACCGAGCGCAAGACCGCCCGCGGTTACCGCGGCTTTGCGGTGCAGGCATCGCCCGCCGTCACGCTGGAGGAGGACCTCGCCCGGCGCGACCTCACCATCAACGCGATGGCCCAGGACGAGGCCGGCCGGCTGATCGACCCCCACGGTGGCCAGGCCGACCTGCGCGACCGCGTGTTGCGCCATGTCACGCCGGCTTTCGCCGAGGACCCGGTGCGGATCCTGCGGCTGGCGCGCTTTGCGGCGCGCTTGACCGACTTTTCGGTGGCCCCTGAAACGCTGGCGCTGATGCGGGACATGGTCGAGGCCGGCGAGGTCGACGCGCTGGTGCCCGAGCGCGTGTGGCAGGAAATCTCGCGCGGGCTGATGGCCGCGCAGCCGTCCCGCATGTTCGAGGTGCTGCGCCAGTGCGGTGCGCTCGCCCGCCTGCTGCCCGAGGTGGAGCGCCTGTGGGGCGTGCCCCAGCGGCCCGAGCACCACCCCGAGGTGGACACCGGTGTGCACCTCATGATGGTGCTGGACATGGCCGCGCGGCTGCAGGCGCCCCTCGGCGTGCGCTTTGCATGCCTCACGCACGACCTGGGCAAGGGCACCACGCCCGCGCATGTGCTGCCCCGGCACATCGGCCATGAGGAGCGCAGCGTTCGCCTGCTCCAGGACGTGTGCCAGCGGCTGCGCGTGCCGGTGGACGTGCGCGAACTGGCGGTGGTGGTGGCGCGCGAGCATGGCCACATTCACCAGAGCGGCGACTTCGGCCCGGCGGCGCTGCTGCGATTGCTCGAGCGCTGCGACGCGCTGCGCAAGCCCGAGCGCTTCGGCGAGGTGCTGCTGGCCTGCGAATGCGACGCGCGCGGCCGCCTGGGCCTGCAGGACAGCCCCTATCCGCAGCGCGAGCGCCTGCTCGCCGTCCTGGCCCGCGCGCAGTCGGTGGCCACCGCCGAACTCGCCGGGGAGGCGGCCCGCCTGGGCTTGCGTGGCGAGGCGGTGGGCGAACACATCCGCCAGGCGCGCATCCGGGCCCTGGGCGGCTGAGCGCATCCGCTGCCCGGGAGCTGCTTCTCCCGCCCGCAGCCAGGCCGGGCCTGGCGCGCCACCGATGGGCTTGGCACCGCAGATTCGATGCCGGCCTACATGGGCACGGCGGCTGCGCTGTTAGCTTGGCCACACCATGCCGCCTGCCGACCCCCTGCACGACCTGCCGCCCCTGTCGATGGCCGATGCGGCGCTTTTCCTGGACTTTGACGGCACGCTCGCCGAGATCGCCCCCCTGCCCGATGCGGTGGAGGTGCCCCCCTCGCTGGTGGCGCTGCTTGCGGCCCTGGCCGAAGGCCTGGGCGGTGCGCTCGCCGTGGTGTCGGGCCGGCGCCTGTCTGACCTCGACCACCTGCTGGCACCCCTGGTGCTGCCCGCAGCAGCAGAGCATGGCGCGCTCAGGCGCCTGGCCGGTGGCAGGCTCACAGAGGCCCGGCCGCCCGACCTCTCGGTGGCCACCCGCACCGCCGAGGACCTGGTGCATCACTACCCGGGCCTGCGCATGGAGCGCAAGACCAGTTCCGTGGCGCTGCACTACCGGCAGCGGCCCGAGCTGGAGTCGCTGTGCCTGGCGGCCATGACCGAAGCCGCCGACCGCGGCCCCGACACCGAGCTGCAGCGCGGCAAATGCGTGGTGGAGGTCAAGCCGCTCGGGGTGGACAAGGGGCAGGCGATCGCCTGCTTCATGAAGGAGCCGCCCTTTGCGGGCCGCAGGCCCTGGTTCGCGGGGGACGACCTCACCGACGAGCCGGGCTTCGGCTGGGTGCAGCAGGCCGGCGGCTGCGCGGTGAAGGTGGGTGCCGGCCCCACCGCCGCCCGCCACCGCCTGCCCGGCCCCGCCGCCCTGCGCGCGTGGCTGGAGCGCTGTGCCCCGGTGCCTTCGACCTGCGCCCCCGCGCAGGGGCAGGGCTGAGGGCGCGCGGTGGCGGCCAGGCACGGCGAACGCGCGGTCCCCGCGCCCTCCGGGGAGGCGGTGGCGCCGGCCTCCCAGGCGGCGCCCGGTCCGGGCGCCTTGCCGGATGCACCTGATTTTTCGCAGCAGGCGAGCGCCCAGTTCGGCCCGCCGGCACCGCCTTCGCTGGCGCTGGGGATGATCGGCAACTGCGCCTTCAGCGCCCTGGTGGACGAGCGCGGCCGCATCGTGTGGTGCTGCCTGCCCCGTTTCGACGGCGACCCGGTTTTCGGCGCGCTGCTGGACCCGGGCGACGGCCAGGACGCCGGGTACCGCGCCTTTGCCATCGAGATCGAGGACTTCGCCGAAAGCCACCAGTGGTACGAGCCGAACACGGCGGTGCTCAAGACGCGGCTGACCGACCGCATGGGCCAGGCGCTGGAGATCACGGACTTCGCCCCACGCTTTTTCGCGCGCTCGCGCTTTTACCGGCCCACCACCCTGGTGCGCCGGGTGCGCCCCGTGCAGGGCTCGCCCCGCATCCGCGTGAGCGTGGATGTGCGCTACGACTGGGGACGCACCGCGCCGCTGATCACGCGCGGCAGCAACCATGTGCGCTTCGTCGGGCCGGAGATGACGCTGCGGCTCTACAGCGACGCGCCGATCGCGCACCTGCTGTCGCGCCAGCCGTTTTTGCTCACGCGCGGCCACGACTTCCTGCTCGGGCCCGACGAGACGCTGGAGCAGGGCATCGGCGACACGGCCCGCATCTTCGAGGACGAGACCCTGGGCTTTTGGCGGCGCTGGAGCCAGCGGCTGCACATCCCGCTGCAGTGGCAGCAGGCGGTGATCCGCGCGGCGATCACGCTCAAGCTCTCGCTCTACGAGGACACCGGCGCCATCGTGGCGGCCATGACCACCAGCATTCCCGAGGCGCCGGGCAGCGGGCGCAACTGGGACTACCGCTTTTGCTGGCTGCGCGATGCGTTCTTCGTCATCCGCGCGCTCAACAGCCTCTCGGAAGTGGGCACGATGGAGGACTACGTGCGCTGGCTGTTCAACGTGGTGGTGGGCGCCCGCGGCGGCCACATCCAGCCGCTGTATGGCATTGGCCTGGAGCACGAGTTGCCCGAACAGGTCCTGGCCCACCTGGGCGGCTACCGCAGCATGGGGCCGGTGCGGGTGGGCAACCAGGCGCAGGAGCATTTCCAGCACGACGTGTACGGCAACGTGGTGCTGGGGGCGGCCCAGGCTTTTCATGACCAGCGCATCCTGCACGCGGCCGGCACCACCGAGTTCGCGCAGCTCGAGGCGGTGGGCGAACAGGCCCGGCGCACCTTCGACCAGCCCGACGCCGGCATGTGGGAGCTGCGCACCCGGGCGCGGGTGCACACGTCCTCGGCGCTCATGTGCTGGGCCGCCTGCGACCGGCTGGCCAAGATCGCGCTCAACCTGGCGCTGCCCGGGCGGGCGGCCTATTGGCGCGGCCACGCGGACGCCATGCGCCAGCGCATCCTGGAGGCGGCGTGGAGCCCGGAGCGCCAGGCTTTTGCCGAGAGCTTCGGCGGCCGCGACCTGGACGCCAGCGTGCTGCTCATGATCGAGGTGGGTTTCATCGACCCGCAGGATGCGCGCTTCGTCTCCACCGTGGACGCGCTGGAAAAGCACCTGTGCGACGGGCCCTACATGCGCCGCTACGAGGCGCCCGACGACTTTGGCAAGCCGGAGACGGCCTTCAACATCTGCACCTTCTGGCGCATCGACGCGCTGGCCCGCCTGGGCAGGAAGGACGAGGCGCGTGCCATCTTCGAGACCATGCTGGCCGCGCGCAACCACCTGGGCCTGCTCTCGGAGGACACGCACCCCGTCACGGGCGAGATGTGGGGGAACTTCCCGCAGACCTACTCGATGGTGGGCATCATCAACGCGGCGGTGCGGCTGTCGGCGCCCTGGGACAGCGTGATCTAGCCATGCCGCGCCTGGTCATCGTCTCCAACCGCGTGGCCGACCCGCGCAAGCCGTCAGCAGGCGGCCTGGCGGTGGCCCTGGGCGATGCGCTGCAGGCCATGGGCGGCCTGTGGTTCGGCTGGAGCGGGCACACCGTGGACAACGGCGCCGAGCCGCAGCTGCACATGCACCATGCCGGCCCGGTGACGCTGGCCACCGTGGACCTGAGCCGCGAGGACCACGACGGCTACTACCTGGGCTACAGCAACGGCGTGCTCTGGCCCGTCTTCCATTACCGCCTGGACCTGGCCGACCTCGACGCGGGCTACGTCGGCGCCTACAAGCGCGTGAACCAGGCTTTTGCGCGCCAGCTCAAGCCCCTGCTGCGGCCGGACGACGTGATCTGGGTGCACGACTACCACCTGATCCCGCTGGCCTTCGAACTGCGCGCCCTG
>CAYVGD010000099.1:0-9076 GCA_964450095.1 uncultured Polaromonas sp. | reverse complement strand
GGGTCCAGGTCTCGGCGTTCGATGCCGACAGCTGGCCGCCGTTGGC
Source organism: uncultured Polaromonas sp. (assembly GCA_964450095.1). Classification (GTDB taxonomy): domain Bacteria; phylum Pseudomonadota; class Gammaproteobacteria; order Burkholderiales; family Burkholderiaceae_C; genus Polaromonas. The sequence goes on along the minus strand of CAYVGD010000099.1, from coordinate 9,030 downwards.
GAACGAGGTTTCCATGGCGGCATAGCAGTGCCGCTCGAACAAGGTGACGGAAAAGCCGCGGCGGGCCAGGCTGTAGGCGGTGGTCACGCCAGTGATGCCGCCACCAATGACTGCAACAGTCTTCATGAGGTTCTCTCCAAAAGGGAAAGTCCGCCGCGCGATGTGCGCGGACGAACGCCCCCTCTGTTTGGAACCTGAGAGATTCACCCCCGCCCATGATGGCTGGGGCTTGCTCCTGCGGTGGGCCGTGCACGAGGCGCGGCCACTCTTCAGAGTGTTTCGTGTGCCGGCCGGTCCGGTGGCCTGAGAGTTTCCGGGGCGGTTGCTCCTTCGGCGCCGCATGGACTGCGGTCTCTCCCGATCGGCACGAAAAAAATGAGGCTCAAGTATCGGCTGGTTTCAAAAACCTCTCAACCACCTGGCTCCAAAAAAATGCACCGGGCTCGATCAGCTGGTCGTTGAAGTCGTAGCTGGGGTTGTGGACCATGCAGCCGCCGGGGCCGCCAGTGACGCCGTTGCCAATGAGGAAATAGCAGCCTGGCACGCGCTCGAGCATGAAGGCAAAGTCCTCACTGCCGGTCAGCGGCGCGGCCTGGGCGAACACGCGCTGCTCGCCGAACAACTCGCGCGCCAGGTCCGTGGCCCAGCGGGTTTCGGCCTCGCTGTTGACCAGCACGGCGTAGCCATCGCGCCAGTCGATCTGCGCGCGGGCGCCAAAGCTTGCGGCCTGCTGCTCGACGAGTTCGAAGATGCGCTGCTTGAGGAGGCGCCGCACCTGCGGGTCCAGCGCACGCACGCTCAGCTCGAGCCGGGCTTCCTCGGGGATGACATTGTTGGCCTGGCCGGCCTGGAGGGCACCCACCGTCACCACGGCGGTCTGCAGGGGGTCGACGTTGCGCGAGACCACGGTCTGCAGCGCCATCACCACGGAGGCGGCGGCCACCACCGGGTCGCAGGCGCGGTGCGGGAAGGCGCCATGACCGCCCGCACCGTGCAGCGTGACGGTGGCGTAGTCGCTGGAGGCCATGAACGGGCCGCTGCGGAACGCGAACTGCCCCGCCTCGATGCCCGGCATGTTGTGGAAGGCGAACACGGCATCGCAGGGAAAGCGCTCGAAGAGGCCGTCGGCCATCATGGCGAGCGCGCCGCCTGCGCCTTCCTCGGCGGGCTGGAAAATCAGGTGCAGCGTGCCGCTGAAGTCGGCCGACTCCGCAATGTGCCGGGCCGCCGCCAACAGCGTGGCGGTGTGTCCGTCGTGGCCGCAGGCGTGCATCCGGCCGGGCACGGCGCTGGCCCAGGGCGAGGCGTTCTTCTCCAGGATGGGCAGCGCGTCCATGTCGGCCCGCAAGCCCAAGCTGCGCCCGCCCTGGCCGCGCCGCAGGGTGCCCACCACCCCGGTCTTGCCCAGCCCGCGGGTGACCTGGTAGCCCCAGGCCTCCAGGCGGGAGGCCACCAGCTCGGCCGTGCGGTGCTCCTCGAAGCCGAGCTCGGGCTGGCGGTGGATGTCGCGGCGCAGGTCGATGAACTCACCGACCCGCATCTGCAGCGTCCGGCCCAAGTAGGCGGCCTCGGGCCGCTCCTCGATCAGTTGCATCGCGTCGCCTTACTGCGGCTGCAGGTTGATGGCGCGGGCAATGCTGCGGTAGCGCGTGGTGTTGTCGGCATAGACCTGGGCCATCGCGTTCAGCGGCGCGGGGCGCGGCACCTGCATGGCGTGGCCTTCGAGCGCGGCGCGCACGGCCGGGTCGGCCAGCACCTCGCTGATGGCCTTGTGCAGAGCCTGCACCACAGGCTCGGGCGTGCTCTTGTGCACGAAATAGCCGGTCCAGATGTCGAACACAAAGCCCTTGAGCGCGGCCGAATCCTGCAGGGGGGGCGCTTTCTTGAGCAGTTCCTGCCGGTCGGTGGACAGCACCGCCACGGCCTTGAGCTTGCCCTCATCCACCAGGGCCACCTGGCCCTTGCCGTAGGGGGTCATGAACACATCGACCAGGCCGCCCATCAGGTCCTGGAAAGCCGGGGCGCCGCCGCGGTAGGGCACGTGCGTCATGGGAATGCTGGTCAGCTTGGACATGTGCTCGCCCAGCAGGTGGTAAAGCGAGCCCGGGCCCACGCTGGCGAAGGTCAGCGGCTTGCCGGCGGCGGCGGCCTGGCGGGCATGGGCCAGGAGTTCGTCGCCGCTGGCGGCCGGCAGGTCCTTGCGGGCAAACATGGCCATGGGGCTGATGGAGATCATCTGCACCAGGCGGAAGTCCTCGGGCTTGTATTTGATGGCGGCATTGGCCATGGGCGCCAGGATCAGCTCGTTGGGCGAGCCCTGGAAGATCAGGTGGCCGTCGGCCGGGCTGTTGAGCACCTTCTGCGCGGCGATGCCGCCGCTGGCGCCAGCCAGGTTCTCGACGATCACCGGCTGGCCCAGCTGCCGGGCCAGGCTGTTGTTGACGGTGCGGGCGATCACGTCCGACAGGCCCCCGGCCGGGTAGGGCACCATCAGCGTGACCGGCTTGGCCGGGAAGGTCTGGGCCAGGGTGGTGCCAGCGGAAAGCGCCAGGCCGGCCAGGGCCAGGGCGCTGCGGCGCGTCAGGGATTTCAGGTTCATGTGTGTCTCCTCGTCTCTGGGGTGGACTGCCTCGGTGCTGGGGACCGCCGCTTCGGGCGGGCACAGGACAGGTGACTTCATCCTAGGCAGGTGAAAACCATGTGTCCAATGCATTATTTTCAGATTCATGATGCGGTTTGCGCATTCATCTTGCTGGGATTCCGCACATGAACATTCGCCACCTTGAGCATTTCCTGGCCGTGGCCGAGACGGCCTCCTTCAGCCGGGCGGCCGAACGGCTGCACCTGACGCAGTCGGCCCTGAGCCGCAGCCTGCAGGCCCTGGAGTCGGAGGTGGGCGGCCGCCTGCTGGACCGCGTGGGCAAGCGCAACGAGCTCACGCCCCTGGGCGAGATGCTGCGCGCGCGGGCCCAGCGCATCGTGCTCGAGGCCTCGGAGCTGCGCCGGGGCGCCGAGCTGATGCACCGCGCCGACGCGGGCCTCATGCGCGTGGGCCTGGGCTCGGGGCCGGCGGCCATGCTGATGACGCCGCTGATGTGCCACATGGCGCAGCACCACCCCCAGGTGCGGGTCCGGCTGGTGCGCAGCCCCACCGAGCTGCAACTGGTGCAGCTGCGCGCCAGGGAACTCGATGCCCTGGTGGTGGACCTGCGGGTGCTGCCCGTGGACGAGCAGCTCAAGATCGAGCCCGTGGCCGAACTCCCCGGCGGCTGGATGGTGCGCGCAGGCCACCCGCTGCTGTCACGCAAAAGCGTGTCGCTGGAGGACATGCGCCGCTTTCCCGTGGCCTCGGTGCCGCTGTCCGACCAGGTGGTGCGCATGCTGGTCGACCAGTACGGGCCGCAGGCCCACCCAGCGCAGCTGGTGACCCTGGAGAGCAACGACATCGACAGCCTGCTGAACGTGGTCGAGCGCACCGACACCGTGCTGCTGGGGGTGCTGGCCACGGCCCGCGAGCGCATGGCTGCCGGCCGCATCGCGGTGCTGCCTGCGCGCCCGGCCATGCACGCCAGCGCCCGCTTCGGCTACGTCACCCTGGCCGGCCGCAGCGAGGCGCCGGTGATGTCCATCCTGCGCGACTTCATGGCCCAGCGCATGGCGGGTTGAAAGACACCCGGCCGGCACCAAGGATGAGCAGCCAGAGGCAGGACTGAGCCGTAAAATCTGACACACATCTTTCACCCCAAGCGATGCGCACGTGTGGGCGTGCAGGGGCCCGCACGCCGCGCCACCGCTTTGAGCCGACAAAAAACGCTGCGCCCACCCGACATGCCCTCGCAAGTTCCCTCCCTCAAGACCCGGCTGAGCCTGATGGTGCTGGCCGTCTTGCTGGTCGGCATGGGTGGCCTGGGCGCGTACGTGGGCTGGATGCTGCGCGCTGACCTGCGCGCGGTGCTGAGCCAGCAGCAGTTCGTCACCGCGCAGACCATCGCCGAGGACATCGACCTGCACCTGCTCGAACGCCAGAAGGCGCTGGAGCAGGTGGCGCGGCTGGGCGGCGCGCGCGTGATGGCCAGCGACATGGCGGCCCAGCGCCTGCTCAGTGAACTGCCGGTGTTCCAGAACCTGTTCAACGGCGGGGTGTTCATCATCGATGCCCAGGGCCTGGCCACTGCCGCGGCGCCGCTGATGCCGCTGCGCGTGGGCGTGAACTACGCCGATCGCGACTACTTCCGCCAGGTAATGGACACCGGCCGCCCCGCCATCGGCCGGCCCACCCTCAGCCGCACCCTGACCAAGCCGGTGGTGGTGATGGCCGCCCCGATCCGCGACGCCGGCGGCCGCGTGCTGGGGGTGCTGGCCGGTGCCACGGTCCTGGACGGCGAAAGCTTCCTCGACGCGATGCAAAGCAACCTGGGCGGCCAGGTCGGCGACTACCTGCTGGTGTCGGCGGAACACCGCACGGTCATCACCTCCTCGAACGTGGAGCGCATCCTGGCGCCGCTGCCGCCGGCCGGCATGAACGAAACCATCGACCGCTTCATTGCAGGCTTTGAAGGCAGCACCACGTTCATGAATCCATCGGGCCAGGAGGTGCTGTCCTCGGTCATGCAGATCCGCAACGCGCCCTGGTACGTGGCGGTGGCGCTGCCCACCGAGCGGGCCTTCGCCCCCGTGAACCGGCTGCTCGAGCGCGCGCTGGCTGCCCTCGCGCTGCTGGCCCTGCTGATCGCCGGGCTGATCTGGTGGCTGATCCGCCGCCAGCTCAGGCCGCTGGAGCTGGCGGCTCGGCAACTGGGCCAGGCCTCGGCCGGCGTGCTGTCCGGCCAGGCCCTGCCGCCGCTGCCCGTGGCCCGGGCGGACGAGGTCGGGCAACTCATCCTGTCGTTTGACAAGCTGCTGCATGAGCTGGACCGCCAGCGCAGCGAACTGCAGAAAAGCGAACTGCTCTACAGCACCGCCTTCCAGACCAGCCCCGACGGCTTCACCATCACGCGCCTGTCCGACGGCTGCTACCTGAAGGTCAACGACAGTTTCGCCCGCCTGATGGGCTGGCCCGCCGAAGAACTGGTGGGCCACACCGCGCTCGAACTGGGCGTGTGGCAGCGCTTTTCCGACCGGCAGACCCTGGTGGAGGCGGTCAAAAAACGCGGACGCTGCGAGGACCTGCCCTTCGAGCACTTCACGCGCGCGGGCCGGCTGATCTCGGTGCAGATCTCGGCCACGCTCATCGACTTCGACGGCGAGCCCTGCCTGCTGGCGGTCACCCGCGACGTGACGGCCCGCAAGCTGGCCCAGGCGCAGATCGAGCAGCTGGCCTTCTCGGACCCGCTCACCGGCCTGCCCAACCGGCGGCTCTTCATGGACCGGCTCGAGCAGGCCCTGGCCGACAGCCTGCGCCACGGCACACGCGGTGCGATCTACTTGATCGACCTGGACGACTTCAAGACGCTCAACGACAGCCTCGGCCACGACCAGGGCGACCTGCTGCTGCGCGCCGTGGGGCAGCGCCTGGCCGGCATGTTGGCCCCCGGCGACACGGTGGCCCGCTTCGGCGGCGATGAATTCATGGTGCTGGCCCGCGAGCTGCCCGGTGACGAGGGCATGGCAGCGGCGCAGGCGCGCATCCTGGGCGAGCGCCTCCTGGCGGCGCTGAACCAGGGGGTGCAGCTCGGCGGCGCCGAACACCACTGCAGCGCCAGCCTGGGGCTGACGCTGTTCGGGCTGGGCAGCAGCGAGCCGCTGGACTTGCTCAAGCAAGCGGACCTGGCCATGTACCAGGCCAAGTCGCTGGGACGCAACCGGCTGTGCCCATTCACGCCGGACATGCAGGTCGACCTGCACTCGCGCGCGGCGCTGGAGGCGCAGCTGCGCACCGCGCTCAAGGAAGGCCAGCTGCAGCTGCACTACCAGCCGCAGGTCGAATCCAGCGGCCAGGTGGTGGGCGTGGAGGCGCTGGTGCGCTGGCTGCATCCGGAGCGAGGGTGGATTTCGCCCGGGGAATTCATTCCCCTGGCCGAGCAGACGGGACTGATCGTGCCCGTGGGCCGCTGGGTGATGGAGCAGGCCTGCCGGCAACTGGCCGCCTGGAGCCGCGACGCGCAGATGCCCGCGCTGACCGTGAGCGTGAACGTGAGCTCGCACCAGTTCCACCAGGCCGACTTCGTGACCCAGGTGCTGCAGGTGCTGGGGCTGACCGGCGGCGACGCCCGCAGGCTCAAGCTCGAGCTCACCGAAAGCCTGCTGGTGGACAACCTCGAGGACGTGGCTGCCAAGATGAAGCAGCTGCGCGACCGGGGCGTGTGCTTTTCGCTCGACGACTTCGGCACCGGTTTTTCTTCGCTGGCCTACCTGAAGTCGCTGCCGCTGGACGAGCTCAAGATCGACCGCAGCTTCGTGCGGGACATCGAGCTGGACCCCAACGACCTGGCCATTGCCCGCACCGTGGTGGCCCTGGGCCGCAGCCTGGGCCTGGAGGTGATGGCCGAGGGCGTGGAAACCGAGGCCCAGCGCCAGGCGCTGGCCGGGATCGGCTGCCTGCGCTACCAGGGCTACCTGCTCGGCCGGCCCGTGCCGGCCGCCGAGATCGAGGCGGCCCTGCGGCGGCAGGCGCCGCTGCCCCAGGGGGCCTGAGATTCCATTCACGGCACGCCGCCTCTCGCTCCCCCAGACCCGCCACTGCGCCCTGCGAGCGACCTGCACAGACGGGACCATCACGCCGCTTGCTGCGCCGGCCACGGCTGGGCACACGGGCCCGCGCATGGCTCGGCCCCTTCATTGCCTGCCATGACCTCCCCCTCCGCCGACACCCCCGCGACTTCGCCCCAGGTGCGCCGCTCCGTGCTGCTGCTGTCGCTGGCGTGCTTTTGCAGCATGGCCACGCAGCGCCTGTGCGACGCCATGCTGCCCGAGCTGGCGCGGGAGTTCGACGCCAGCGTTGCGCGCGCGGCGCAGGTGGTGTCGCTGTTTGCCGTGGTCTATGGACTGGCGCAGTTTTTCTATGGCTCGGTCGGCGACCGGCTGGGCAAGTTCCGCGTGCTCACGGCCTGCACCCTGGCCTGCGGCGGCGGCTGCCTCATGGCGGCCTCCTCGGCCAGCCTGGAGTGGCTGGTGGCCGCCCGCGCGGTAAGCGCCGTGTTTGCCGCGGCCATCATCCCGATGTCCCTGGCCTGGACGGGCGATGCCGTGGCCTACGACAGGCGGCAGGAAACCCTGGCCCGCGTCGGCATGGGCACCACCCTGGGCATCGTGGGCGGGCAGCTGCTGGGCGGCGTGCTGACCGACACCCTGGGCTGGCGCTGGGCGTTCGTGCTCATGACGGCGCTCTTCCTGGGTGTGGGCATGCTGCTGCGCGCAGACCTGCGCCGGCAGCCCAGGCCGCCGGCCGGCGCCCCCCCAGCCAGCACGCTGCGCCAGACGCTGGCGCTGCTGCGCGACCCGTGGGTGCGGCGCATGCTGGCGGTCTCGGTGGCGCAAGGGGGCGCGGGCTTTGGCATCGTGGCGATCGTGGCCACGCACCTGCACGAGGTTCACGGCCTGTCGCTGGCCAGCGCCGGCGCCATCGTGGCGCTGTTCGGCCTGGGCGGCATGCTCTACATGGCCACCGCGCGCTGGCTCATTCCCCGCCTGGGCGAGCACGGGCTGGCGCTGCTGGGCGGCGGTGGCACGGCCGCCGCCATGCTCACCGTGGGCCTGGCACCCGGCTGGCAGCCGGCGCCGGCGGCCATGCTGCTGGGCGGCTTTGCCTTTTTCATGCTGCACAACACGCTGCAGGCCAACGCCACGCAGATGGCACCCGAGGCGCGGGGGCTGGGCGTGTCGATGTTCGCCACCGGCCTCTTCTTCGGCCAGGCGCTGGGCGTGGGGGTGGCGTCGCTCTTGATTGACCGCGCAGGCACGGGCGCGGTGATGGCCGGCGGTGCGCTGGTGCTGGCAGGGGCTGCGGCCTACTTTTCGGTGCAGCTGCGCCGGCGCCGAGGCGCGCGCGCCGGCGCCTGAACCCAACTCAGCGCGACGGGCCCGGCCGCAGGCTGGCCTGCACGGCCTGCCCAACGGCCAGGCGCTGCTCGACGCCGGAGACGGTGATCAGGTTCATGCCGAAGGACAGGCCGCCGTCGATGCGCGCATCCTGTCGGTAGGCCGCCAGCGCCCGGAGCAGATCGGGGCGGGTGTCCGCTGTGAGCGGGTCGACATTGACCATGCTGCAGCGCGCGCAAGGCTTCACCGCACGCAGCACCACAGGGCCCTTCGGGGTGTGGATGTGAAGGAGGTCGACGCGGTCTTCGTCATGCGCGCGCCAGTCGCTGCCAGGCGCGGGCGCCAGCACGATGTTGGGCCGAAAGCGCTGCATGGGCACGGGGGCGTGGCCCTGGGCGGCCAGGCGCCGGTTGAGCTCGTCCAGCGACGGCTGGCCGATGGCCAGCAGGGGAAAGCCATCGCTGAACTGGTTGAGCGCGGTCTGGGCGCCGGTCCAGCGGTGGCTGGAGGGGCGCTCGACCTCGGGGTCGAAGCGCACCAGGCGGGCCGGCCGGCCCAGGAAGTCGGTGAACCACTGGGCTGCCAGCGGCCCCATGTCCCAGGCCTCGATCTCTTCGTCCCACAGCCGCGCGCGCGCGGGCGCTTCCACGCCGTCGATCATCAGGTGCAGCGCCAGCATGCCCGGCGCACGCAGCACCAGGTCGGTGGCACGCAGCTGCGGCTGCACCAGCGCCAGGCGGGGCGTCTCGCGCTGTGACAGGCATTCGCCCTGGGCGTCCACCACCATCCAACTGCGGTCGTGCTCCAGACCCTGCGCAGTGAGCTCGACCGACGCCAGCTCCAGCGGCGCGCAGGACTTGACGGGGTAGACGAAGAGCTGGGAGACCACGGCCTGCAGGCCGCCGGCGCTGCCCGTCGGGGCGGGGGAAGGATTCATGCGAGCGACGAAAGAATCTGAAAGGAAGTCCATCCAAAGGATGAGCAAGGTCATTGTGACCCGCTTTTAGAATGGGCCATGACCCAGAGGTTTGATGTCTGCATCCGCGGCGACGG
>CAYVGD010000098.1:0-9093 GCA_964450095.1 uncultured Polaromonas sp. | reverse complement strand
CCGCTCATCCTGCGCGAGGCGCTGCTGGTGGCTTTCTTCCTCGCGGGCCTGGTGGTGCTGGGCGGGCTGCAGGCCTGGTGGCTGCAGCCGGTGCTCATGGGCATGGACGACACGGCCGTGTTCTTCGGCGCGGTGGCGCTGACGGCCATCACCGACAACGCGGCGCTCACCTACCTGGGCTCGCTGGTCGAGGGGCTGAGCGACGAGTTCAAGGTGGCGCTGGTGGCTGGCGCCGTGACAGGCGGGGGCCTGACCGTGATCGCCAACGCGCCCAACCCCGCGGGCGTGGCCATCCTGAAGGAAAAATTCGCCGACGCGACCATCCACCCCCTGGGCCTGCTGGTGGCAGCACTGCCGCCCACGCTGGTGGCCGCGCTGGCCTTCCAGCTGCTTTGAAAGGCCGGCTCAGGCGCGGGCCATCTGCAGCTTTTCAAACGGCAGCGACTGCTTGACCAGGATGACCGTGCAGGGCGCCTCCATGGCCACCTTGATCGGGACGGTGGCCACCAGGCGCTGCAGCTGCAGCCCGTGCGTGGCCGCGCCCATGATGATCATGTCGACCTGGTTGCCCTCGGCGTAGCGCAGCAGCGCGTCGGCCACGTCGGAAGCCTCCAGCACGTGGAACGAGGCCTGGTGGCCGCCCAGGTCCAGGCCCTGCGCCCACTGCTTGAGGCGGCTCAGGTGCCAGCGGTGCACCTGGGTCTCGCTGCGGTCGGCGCGCGTGGAAGAGGTGTCGCCCGGCGAGATGACGGTCACGCAGGCCAGGCGCGCCCCAGGCCGCAGGCCCAGCGACCGGGCCACGGCCTCGCGCAGCGAATAAAGCGTGGCATCGCTCACGTCCTCGTGCGGCACCGCCACCATGACGATGGGCACCTGCGTGGCCTGCTGCGAGGGCGGCGGGCTGGGCTGGTAGTGCATGCCCGCGGCCTTGAACCAGCGCTTGAGGTGCGTGCGCCAGCCCGTGCCCTGCAGGCGGCGGCCGCGGTCGGTGAGGCCGACCTGGTCGGGGTGGCACAAATCAAACGCCAGCAGCGCGGCCGAGGCGTAGCGCCTGGCGGCCTCGGGCTCCAGGCAGCGGAGGATGACCTCCTGCAGCCACTCGGGGCAGCCGGGGCGGCGGGCGCGGGGCGGTGCCGGGTCCATCCACAGGCGCTGGCGCAGGCCGCCCGGCGTGGACGGCGCACCGAAGGGCAGTTCGCCGGTGACGAGCTCGTAGAGCATCACGCCGATGGCGAAGATGTCGCTCCTCGGGTCGCCGCGCACGCCCACCACCTGCTCGGGCGCGATCCAGGCGGGCGAGCCCACGGCGCGGCGCAGTTCCTCGGCCAGCAGGTCGGGCTGCTGGCCGTGGCAGGACAGGCCGAAGTCCAGCAGCACGGCCGAACCGTCGGGCCGGATGAGCACGTTGCCCGGCTTGAGGTCCAGGTGGCACACGTTCTGCTGGTGCAGGCTGTGCGCGGCGCGCGCCGTGGCCGCGCCGAGTTCGGCCACCTGCGCGGGGGAAAGCTCGCGCCAGCGGTCCTGCCAGGCCTGCAGCGTCTGGCCGGGCACATACTCCATCACGAGGTAAGGCAGGCGCGTGAGGTCGCCCGCGGCCACGAAGCGCGGCACGTGCGGGCCCTTGAGCAGCGGCAGGATCTGCAGCTCGACCTCGAAGCTCACGATGGTCTCGGCGCCGTCGCCCGCGGTCATGCGCGGAATCTTCATGGCCAGCGGGAATTCGCTGGCGCGGCGGCTGCCGTCGGGGGCGGCGGCATAGCGCACTTCGTAGATGTGGGCCATGCCGCCGGCATGCAGCAGGCTGGCGACCTCGAAGCCGTCGATCAGCGCGCCGGGCTCGAGCAGTTTCACCGCCCGCGCTCCAGCCGGTCGGCGAACAGCGCGGACAGACCCGCCGCGCGGACGGCGCCGCTGGCGGCCACGAAGTTGTAGGCCACGCGAAAGAACGTGAGGCTGGCGGCCGCGAGGTCGTAGAGCGCGTACATGGCGCGCGGATCGCCGTCGCGCGGCTGGCCGCAGGAGCCGATGCAGGCCACCAGCGCCCGGCTGCGCGGCACGGGCACGGGCACACCCGGCGTGGGCGTGAACTTCATCAGCTCACGGCCGCTGCCGCGGTAGTAAAGCGCCTGCTGGTGCACATGGCCCACCAGCACATGGGGCGTCTCGGCCGTGGTGGCCAAGAGGCATTCGCCAGCGGCGCGTTCGCTGTCCACGTAGCGCCAGGTCTCGGGCTTGCAGGCGCTGGCATGCACCAGGTGCAGCGGCGGCTCGCGCAGCTCCAGCGGCAAGCTGGCCAGGAAGCTGCGCTGCGCGGGCGAGAGCTGCGCATGCGTCCAGGCGCTGGTCTGGCTGCCGAGCGTGCCGTCGTCGGCCCGGCCCTGCACCGCCATGTCGTCGTGGTTGCCGCGCACCAACCAGGCGCCCTCGGCGTGCAGCGCCATCACGGCATCGACCACGGCCGCCGGCTCGCCGCCGTAGCCCACGAAGTCACCGAGCAGCGCGAACTGACACGCGCCCTGCGCGCGCGCATGGGCCACGCAGGCCTCCAGGGCCTGGCGGTTGGCATGGATGTCGGACAGGAGGGCGAGCTTCATCGTGCGCGGGCGAGGAAGCCTCCATGATGGCAGCGACAGCTGAAGCCGCGCTTGCGGCAGATCAAGCCAGCAGCGGGGACCGCCGGTGGGCAGCGGCAGCGTTCGGCAAAGGCTGGGCTGCAGCGGTGGGGTTGCAGCGGCTGGGCTGCAGCGGCTGAGCTTCAGCCCAGGCGGCGAATGCCCACCGGCAGCTGCGGGGCGGCGTCCCAGTCGGGACCCTGGAACCAGGCACCCCCCTCGAGAAAGTCGCGCAGCATGGGCAGCGCGTCCAGGCCCCAGAAGGCCTTGCCTTCGACCGCGATGGTGGGCACCCCGAAGGCACCCAGGGCCAGGGCTTCTTCGGAATTGGCCCGCAGACGCGCCTTCACGGCCTCATCGGCCGGATCGATCGCGGGCGCCAGCTCTGCCCTGAGCGCGGCCAGGCGCTGCGCATCCAGCGGGTCGCCGCCCTGCGCCCAGACGTGCCGGAACAGGGTCTCGCACACCCAGCGGTTGGGCTGGCCCCGTTCGTCGCAGGCCACGGCCAGGCGCAGCAACTCCAGCGGGTTGAAGGGATGGGCGCTGGGCAATGCCAGGGGCGTGCCCTGGGCCTGGGCCAGCCAGAGCACCTGGCGGTAAGTCCAGTCGCGCTTTCTGGGCAGCTCGGCCGGGCCGATGTTGCCGTGGGCCTTGAGCAGGCTGGCAAACAGGATGGGCTTGTAGCTCACGCTGTAGCTCAGGCCCTGCAGTGCCTGGGGCAGGCGCTCGAAGGCGAGGTAGGCATAGGGCGAGATGAAGTCGAGGTAGAAGGTCAGATGCGGCAGGGCCATGGGGTGTCTCCTTGAAGGGGGCGCGGCTTTCAGGCGGCGCGTTCGGCGATGGCCTGCCAGACGCTGCGCTTGGCCGCAGCACCCAGGCGGCTCCAGCCGGCGATCTCGCCCAGGCTGCGCAGGCAACCCTGGCACAGGCCCGACGCGGGGTTCATGCAGCACACCGAGATGCAGGGCGAAGGCACGTCCTCGCCCTGCCCGGCGGCCACCACCGCGGCGCGCGCACGCAGCAGCGCGTGGCCGGGCTCGCCGGAGGCGGGGTCATCGGTCAGGGCGGCGGCCGGCGACACGTCGGCCAGTTGCGCGCCGGTCAGCTGCGCGAGTTCCGCGGGCGCGGCCGGGAACACGCCGTGCGGATGGCCGGCCGCGGCCCAGACCTCGGTGAAGCGAAACAGGCTCACGTCCAGCAGCAACAGCACCGGCCCGGCATGGGCCACGGGCGACACGCCGCCGATGGAAAAGCCGGTGCAGGCCTTGACGAAATCGGCGTCGGCGCGGCCCAGCTTCTGGCCGGGGCCGCACACCAGCGCGGCCAGCCTTTTCTCGTCCACCCGCTGGTCGCCGGAGGTGACCACCAGCACGGCGGACTCATCGGGCAGGCGCTTGAAGACGATGCTCTTGGCGATCTGGCCCAGCGCCACACCCAGCGCATCGGCGGCCTCCTGGGCCGTGCGGGCCGACCCGTCCAGCATGCGGGGCGTCTGCGCGTGGCCGCGGCCGGCCAGAAAGGCCGACACGCGCTGCACGCCCTCGGGCAGGGGCACGGCGCTCATGCGCTGCGCCGGGTGTGAAGCGCCCGGCCGGCGCGTGACTGGGTGGGACGCCCCAGGAAGTCGCTGATGAACTGGCCGGCGTCGACGAGCCTGTCGAGGTCGATGCCGGTGTCCACGCCCAGGCCGTGCAGCAGGTAGACCACGTCCTCGGTGGCCACGTTGCCGGTGGCGCCCTGGGCGTACGGGCAGCCGCCCAGGCCCGCCACCGAGGCCTGGAAATTCCACACGCCCATCTGCAGCGCGGCCAGGGTGTTGGCCAGCGCCTGGCCGTAGGTGTCGTGGAAATGGCCGCTCACGCAGTCCAGCGCGTAGTGCTCGAGCGCCGCCTCGATGGCGCGCTGCACCTTGCGCGGCGTACCTACGCCGATGGTGTCGGCCACATCCACGCGCTCAACGCCGATCTGCTTCATCAGCCCCGCGAGGTAGGCCACGCGCTCGGGCGCGATGTCGCCCTCGTAGGGGCAGCCCACCGTGCAGCTCATGGCCCCGCGCACCGCGATGCCCGCCGCGCGCGCGGCCTGCACGACCGGCGCGAAGCGTTCGATGCTCTCGGCTATGGAGCAGTTGATGTTCCGGCGGCTGAAGGCTTCGCTGGCCGCACCGAACACCACGATCTCGTCCGGCCGCGTGAGGGCTGCGGCCTGGAAGCCCTGCAGGTTGGGCGTGAGCACCGAATAACGCACGCCCTCGCGCCGGGCGATGCCGGCCATGACCTGCGCGTTGTCGGCCATCTGCGGCACCCACTTGGGGCTGACGAAGCTGGTGACCTCGATTTCCTTCAGGCCCGCGTCCTGCAGCCGGTGCACCAGCTCGATCTTCACGGCGGCGGGCACCTCGCCCTTTTCGTTCTGCAGGCCGTCGCGGGGGCCGACGTCGATCAGCCGGACTCGTTGGGGCAGGTTCATGCCATCTCTCCAGGAGGGAGCGCGAAGCCCCCGTGTCGTTCGTTCAATATCCTACGCGGGGCCGCACCAGGCCGCCCAGCTGGCCGGGCGGTGTCCCTGCCTCGAGCGCGCGAATCTTGGCCACGATCTGCGCCAGGCTTTCATCGCGCAGGGTGCGCGCCGAGGTGTGCGGCGTGAGGGTGATGCGTGCATCGCCCCAGAAGGGATGGTCTGCCGGCAGCGGCTCCTGGCGGAACACGTCCAGCGTGGCGCCGGCCAGGTGCCCGCTGTCCAGCAGCGCGGTGAGGTCGGCATCCACCAGGTGCCGGCCACGGGCCACGTTGATGAGGTAGCCGCCCGGCTGCAGGCGGCCGAGGGTGTCGCGGCTCAGGATGTCTTCGGTCTCGGGCGTGAGCGGCAGCAGGTTCACCAGCACGCGGCTGGCGGCCAGGAACTGCGGCAAGCCATCGGGGCCGGCAAAGGTGTGCACGCCATCCATGTGCTGGGGCGTGCGGCTCCAGCCGCGCAGCGGAAAGTCGAAAGCCGAAAGGGCTTTCAGCACGCGGCGGCCCAGCACGCCCAGGCCCATCACGCCGACCGCGAAGTCCTGGCGCAGGCGCGGCTCGCGCTGCTGCCAGCGGCCGGCGCGCGCGTCGGCGTCCAGCCGGTCGAACTCGCGGAAATGACGGATCACCGCATGGCACACGTACTCGGCCATCTGCACCGCCATGCCCGCGTCGTCCAGCCGGAACACGGGCACGCCCTCGGGCAGCCGGAGCTTGAGCAGGGCATCGACGCCCGCCGCGACGTTGAACAACGCCTTCAGGCGCGGCTGCTCATCGAGCAGCTGCTGCGGGGGCGCCCACACCAAGGCGTAGTCAGCGGGTGCGGCGCCAGGCTGCCACACCGCCACCTGGGCCTGCGGGAAGGCCGCACGCAGGTGGGCCAGCCAGGGCTCGGCGGGAACGGTGAGGTCGTGAAAAAGGATGTGCATGGAAGATCGGTGGCGGTCGGTGGCGCCCAGAGGCTGGACTCATGCAAGAGGGACGGACGGCGCAGCGTGGGCTTCGGCTTGGGCTTCGGCTTGGGCTTCGGCTTGGGTTTCGGCTTGGGTTTCGGCTTGGGCTTTGGCTTGGATCGCCCTGAGCGTGAGCGCACGCGCCTTGGAAACCCAGCGATTTTCGGCCCGGCGCAGGGGCCCGGAAGCTGGGCGACCGGCCGCCCGGTGCAGGCGGGCGACCTGCCAGCCGATTCTCCCGGAACCTCAGCCCGCCATCTTGAGCAGTTCCACTCCCTCGGCCACCTGGTCGCCCGGGGCGTAAAGCAGTTCGGCCACCTGGCCGTCGGCCGGGGCTGCGATGGTGTGCTCCATCTTCATGGCCTCCATCACCGCCAGCGCCTGCCCTTTCTTGACCTCGTCGCCAGGCTTCACGAGGATGGAGACGATCTTGCCGGGCATGGGCGCGGTGAGCCGCCCGACCTCGTGAGCGGCTTCGCCGGCATGCGCCAGCGCGTCGACCAGCACGATGCGCGTGGCGCCCCGCGGCGTGAACACATGCGCTGCCTCGCCCTGCCAGTGCACCTGCGCGCGCAGCCGCTCGCCGCCGAAGGCCACCACCAGCGCATCCGCCTGCCGCTGGCGCTCCAGCGGCTGCGCCGGTGCATCGCCCACGGCCAGCAGCAGCGCGCCGTCGCGGCCATAGGTCAGCCGAGCCGCCAGCGGCTGGCCGGCGAATTCGAAGTCGAAGCGCCGCTGGGCCAGGCCGTGCGAGCGCCAGCCGTCGCGGCGGCTGAACGGGTCGTGCCCGGCCAGGGCCTGTTCGGACTCCAGCATCTGCGCGACCACGGCGGCAGCGGCAAAGGGCCCGCCCACGCGCTCCTGGTGGAACAGCCGATCGGCCTCGCGCGGGATCAGGGCCGTGTCCAGGCGGGCCAGGGCGAAGGACTCGGTGGCCAGCACGTGACGCAGGAACTGAACGTTGGTGGCCAGGCCCACGATGTGCAGCTCGCTGAGCGCGGCATCGAGCCGGGCCAGCGCCTGCTCGCGGGTGTCGCCGTGCACGATGAGCTTGGCGACCATGGAGTCGTAGAAGGGGCTGATCGCATCGCCCTGGCGCACCCCGTCGTCGATGCGCACGGCACCGGGCCCGAAGGCGGTGCACGCCGGCTTGGCGTACACCTGCAGCGTGCCCGTGGCGGGCAGGAACTGGTTGTCGGGGTTCTCGGCGCAGATGCGCGCCTCGATCGCGTGGCCGCGCAGTGGAATCTGCGCCTGCGTCAGCGGCAGCGGCTCGCCTGCGGCCACGCGCAGCTGCCACTCCACCAGGTCCAGGCCGGTGATGGCCTCCGTCACCGGGTGCTCGACCTGCAGGCGCGTGTTCATCTCCATGAAGTAGAACTTCATGGCGTCGGGCTGGTCGTAGCCCGACTGCTCGACGATGAACTCCACCGTGCCGGCGCCCACGTAGCCCACGGCCAGCGCAGCGGCGACCGCGGCCTCGCCCATGCGCGCGCGCAGGTGCGGGCTCATGCCGGGTGCTGGCGCCTCCTCCAGCACCTTCTGGTGGCGGCGCTGGACCGAGCAGTCGCGCTCGTGCAGGTACACGCAGTGCCCGTGGGCATCGGCGAACACCTGGATCTCGATGTGGCGCGGGCGCTGCACGTACTTCTCGATGAGCACCGCGTCGTCGCCGAAGCTGCCTGCGGCCTCGCGCTTGCAGCTGGCCAGGGCCTCGGGGAAGTCCTCGGTGCGGTCCACGGCGCGCATGCCCTTGCCGCCGCCGCCGGCGCTGGCCTTGATGAGCACAGGGTAGCCGATGCGGTCGGCCTCGGCCTGCAGCAGCGCCGCGTCCTGGTGGGCGCCGTGGTAGCCGGGCACCAGCGGCACGCCGGCCTTTTCCATGAGCTGCTTGGATTCGGCCTTCAGGCCCATGGCCCGGATGCTGGTGGGCGGCGGACCGATGAACACCAGGCCGGCGTCCGCGCAGGCCTGGGCGAAGTCTTCGTTTTCGCTCAGGAAACCGTAGCCGGGGTGGACGGCCTGCGCGCCGGTGGTGCGGGCGGCGTCGATGATGCGCTGCCACTGCAGGTAGCTGTCGCGGGGGGCGCTGCCGCCGATGTGCACCGCCTCATCGCAGGCCGCCACGTGCTTAGCCTGCGCATCGGCATCGGAATAAACGGCCACGGTCTGCACACCCAGGCGGCGGGCGGTGGCGGCGACGCGGCAGGCGATCTCGCCCCGGTTGGCAATGAGGATCTTCTTAAACACTTCGGGCTCCCGTATCGATGCCGCCTCGGCACGCTGCGCGGTGTGGGCGGTCCTGGCCGTTGAACGTCGTTGCCGCGCGGCTGGGCCGCGGGCTGCTGGGGTGGGCAGTGAGGGGCTTGTGGGTCATGGCTTTCCTTCAGGCCAGCCAGCCGGGGGCACGCTTGCCGAGGAAGGACTGGAGCCCTTCCTTGCCTTCGCTGCTGGCACGGATGTCGGCGATGCGGCGGGCGGTCTCGCCGCGCAGCGCCTCGGTGATCGGCTGGCCGGCGACCTCCTGCACCAGCCGCTTGCAGGCGCGCACGGCCTGCGGTCCGTTGGCCACGAGCGCGGCGACGATCTCGGCCACCTTGTCGTCCAGCGCCTCGGGCGTGCACAGCTCGTGCACCAGGCCCAGGTCTTGAGCCTGCGCGGCGGAAAAGCGCTCGGCGGTGACGAAATACCGGCGCGCCGCCTGCACGCCCAGGGCCCGCAGCACGTAGGGGCTGATGGTGGCGGGCAGCAGGCCCAGCCTCGCCTCCGACAGGCAGAAGGTCACGTTGCTGGAGGCCACCACCACGTCGCAGATGGCGGCCAGGCCCATGCCACCGGCGTAACAGTCACCCTGGATGCGGCCCACCACCGGCACGGGGCACTGGTCCAGCGTCCAGAGCATGTCGGCCAGGCGCTGGGCGTCGTCGCGGTTCTGCGCCCAGCTGTAGTCGGCCATGGCGCGCATCCAGTTCAGGTCGGCGCCGGCGCAGAACGCCTTGCCGCGCGCGGCCAGCA
>CAYVGD010000097.1:0-9174 GCA_964450095.1 uncultured Polaromonas sp. | reverse complement strand
GAGTTCATCAACCCGCTGGCCTACCTGGGCGACCAGATGACCAAATTCACCACCGAGCTGGGCTTCAAGGCTTTCCAGAACCCCGACGAAGTGGGTGCTGCCGCCGTGGACTACCTGCGCGTGGCCGGGCACCTGGTCTACGCCTATTTCTGGGCGCGCATGGCGCAGGTGGCGCTGCGGCAGATCGAGGCCGGCAGCACCGACCCGTTCTATGCCGCCAAGCTGCAGACCGCGCGCTTTTACTTCGCCAAGCTCTTCCCCGAGACGGCCACGCTGATGCGCACCGTGCGCACCGGCAGCAAGCCGCTGATGGACACCGACCTGGCCCTGGCCTGAAAGGATTCACATGACACGCACGACACGCACACTGGCCGCCGCCGGCCTGTGCCTGGCAGCCGGGCTCGTCCAGGCGCAGATGACGCCCGTGGGCCTGTGGCGCAGCATCGACGACGGCACCGGCCAGCCCAAGGCGGAAATCGCCATCAAGGACAACGGCAAGGGCGGCTTGAACGGCCGGGTCGAGCGAGGCCTGGGCGCACCTGCTCCCGAGCCCAACTGCACGCTGTGCACCGACGACCGCAAGGGCCAGCCCAAGATCGGGTTGGAGGTGATCCGCGACGCCAAGAAGGCCGCCACCGAAGCCGTCTGGGAGGGCGGCACCATCCTCGACCCTGAGAACGGCAAGATCTACAAGCTCAAGCTCACGCCCGTGGAGGGCGGCGCCAAGCTGCAGGTGCGCGGTTACATCGGGCCGTTTTTCCGCACCCAGGTGTGGCAGCGTGTGCAGTAAGGACCGGTCATGACACGATTCAACGTCAAGCAAGTGGCCGTGCTCGGAGCCGGCGTGATGGGCGCGCAGATCGCAGCCCACCTGGTCAACCTGAAGGTGCCGGTGCTGCTCTTTGACCTGCCGGACACCGGAGCCGCCAAGCTCTCCGCCTCTGGGCAGGCCAGCGGCGGCGCAGGCTCCAAGAACGGCATCGTCGTTCGCGCCATCGACAACCTCAAGAAGCTCAAGCCAGCCCCCCTAGGCGTGCCGGAAGACGCGGCGCTGATCCATGCTGCCAACTACGAGGAGCACCTGGCGCTGCTCAAGGACTGTGACCTGGTGATTGAGGCGATCGCCGAGCGCATGGACTGGAAGCTCGACCTTTACAAAAAGATCGCGCCTGCGCTGGCCAGCCACACCATCGTGGCCAGCAATACCTCGGGCCTGTCGATCACCCAGCTCAGCCAGGCCATGCCCGAGGAGGTGCGGCCACGCTTTTGCGGCATCCACTTCTTCAACCCGCCGCGCTACATGCAGCTGGTGGAGCTCATTGCCACGCCCAGCACGCAGCCGCAGGTGCTGGACGACCTGGAGACCTTCGTCACCAGCGTGCTCGGCAAAAGCGTGGTGCGCGCCCTGGACACGCCCAACTTCATCGCCAACCGGGTGGGCATTGCCGGGATGCTGGCCACCATGAAGGAGGCCGAGCACTTCGGCCTGAGCTACGACGTGGTGGACGACCTGACCGGCAAGAAGCTCGGCCGCGCCAGCTCGGGCACCTTCCGCACCGCCGACGTGGTGGGCCTGGACACCATGGCCCACGTCATCAAGACGCTGCAGGACAACTTCACCGAGGTCAACGACCCGTTTGCCGCCAGCTACGCCACGCCCGAGGTGCTGCAAAAGCTCATCGCCGACAAGCGCCTGGGCCAGAAAACCGGTGCCGGCTTCTACAAGAAGGTGGGCCGCGACGTGCTGCGCCTGGACCCGGCTGGCATGGACTACGTGCCCGGCGGCGCCAAGGCCAACGAGGTGGTCGGCCGCATGCTCAAGAAACCCGCGCCCGAGCGGCTCAGGCTGCTGCGCCATGCCGAGGGGAACGAACCCCGCTTCCTCTGGGCCATCCTGCGCGACCAGTTCCACTACGCCGCCGTGCACCTGCAGAGCATCGCCGAGACAGCGCGCGACGTGGACCTCGCCATGCGCTGGGGCTTCGGCATGAAGCAAGGACCATTCGAGCTCTGGCAGCAGGCTGGATGGCTGCAGGTGGCGCAGTGGATCCAGGAGGACATCGATGCCGGCCTGGCGCTGTGCAAGGCGCCGCTGCCCGAGTGGGTGTTCAAGGGCCCGGTGGCCGAGGCCGGGGGCGTGCACACGCCGGAAGGTTCGTGGAGCCCGGCGCTGGGACGCTTCGTTGCGCGCCGCAAGCTGCCGGTGCATGCGCGCCAGCACTTCCCGGAAGACGTGCTGGGCGCCAACGCCCCGCAGGCCATGAAGGCGGGCACCACGGTGCACGAGGACGATGCCATCCGTCTCTGGACACTGGATGGCGAGGTGCTGATCGCCAGCATCAAGACCAAGATGCATGCCATCAGCCCCGACGTGGCCGAAGGCCTGCTGCGCGGCGTGGAAATCGCCGAGCAGCGTTTCCAGGGCCTGGTGATCTGGTCGCCCGACGAGGTGTTCTCCGCAGGCGCCGACCTGCAGGCCATGCTGCCGGCCTTCATGATGGGCGGTGTCTCGGCCATCGAAGGCGCCGAGCACGAGCTTCAGAAGGTCATGCTGCGCCTGCGCTATGCCGGCGTGCCGGTGGTCTCGGCCATCCGCGGCCTGGCCCTGGGCGGCGGTTGCGAGCTGGCCGTGTATTCGGCCAAGCGTGTGGCGGCCATGGAAAGCTACATCGGCCTGGTGGAAGTGGGCGTGGGCCTCATCCCGGGTGCCGGTGGCCTGACCTACATCGCCCGCCGCGCGGCTGAAACCGCCCAGACTTCCACCGTCAAGGACCTGCTGCCATTCCTGAGCGAAGGCTTCACGGCCGCAGCCATGGCCAAGGTGGGCACCAGCGCGATCGAAAGCCGCAAGCTGGGCTACCTGATCGAGGGCGACGTGATCGTGGCCCACAAGGACGAGCTGCTGTTCGTGGCCCTGAACGAGGCGCGTGCCATGGCCGCCTCGGGCTGGCGCCCACCGCTCAGGAAGAGCTTTCCGGCCGCCGGCCGGCACGCCCTGGCCACCATCCTGGGCCAGCTGGTCAACATGCGCGACGGCGGCTTCATCAGCGCGCACGACTACCACATCGGCAAGCTCATCGCCGAAGTGGTCTGCGGCGGCGACGTGGACGCGGGCACCCCGGTGACGGAGGAATACCTCATGACCCTGGAGCGCCGCGCCTTCTGCCAACTGGTCGGCCACCCCAGGAGCCAGGAACGCATCATGGCCATGATGAGCACGGGCAAGCCGCTGCGCAACTGAAGGCGCAGCCAAGGAACACACCCATGAAACAGATCCAAGACGCCTACATCGTCGCTGCCACGCGCACCCCCATCGGGCGTTCGGGCCGCGGCTGCTTCAAGAACACCCGGCCCGATGAGCTGCTGGTGCATGCCATCCGCGCAGCGCTGGCGCAGGTGCCCTCGCTGGACCCCCGGGCCATCGAGGACGTGATCGCCGGCTGCGCCATTCCCGAAGGACCGCAGGGCCTGAACGTGGCCCGCATCGCGGCCGTGCTCGGCGGCCTGCCCACCAGCGTGGGCGGCATCACGGTCAACCGATTCTGCGCCTCGGGCTTGTCGGCCGTGCAGATGGCGGCCGACCGCATCCGCGTGGGCGAGGCCGACGTCATGATCGCCGGCGGCACAGAAAGCATGAGCATGGTGCCCATGTCGGGCAACACGCCCTCGCTCTCACCGGCGATGTTCGCCAGCGACGAGAACGTCGGTATCGCTTACGGCATGGGCCTGACGGCCGAGAAGGTGGCCACGCAGTGGAAGGTCTCGCGCGAGGCGCAGGACCGCTTTGCCTGCGAGTCGCATGCGCGCGCCATCCGGGCGCAGCAGGCCGGCGAATTCACGGCCGAGATCACGCCCGTGACGGTCACCGAGCGCCAGGTGGACCTCGCCTCGGGCGAGGTCAGGATGCGCGAGCGCACCGTGGGCCTGGACGAAGGCCCGCGCCCCGACACCTCCATGGAGGGGCTGGGCAAGCTCAAGGCCGTGTTTGCCGCCCGTGGCTCCGTCACGGCGGGCAACTCGTCGCAGACATCGGACGGCGCGGGCGCGCTCATCCTGGCCAGCGAGAAGGCCATCAAGGAACACGGCCTCCGGCCCCTGGCCCGCTTCGTGAGCTACGCCAGCAAGGGCGTGCCGCCGCACATCATGGGCATCGGCCCGATCGAGGCCATCCCGGCGGCGCTCCGTTACGCGGGCCTGAAGTACGAAGACATCGACTGGTTCGAGCTGAACGAGGCCTTTGCCGCGCAGTCGCTGGCCGTCGTCCAGACGCTGGGGCTCGATCCGGCCAAGGTCAACCCCATGGGCGGCGCCATTGCGCTGGGCCATCCGCTGGGCGCCACCGGTGCCATCCGCTCGGCCACCGTGGTGCATGCACTGCAGCGCCACCAGCTCAAGTACGGCATGGTGACCATGTGCGTGGGCATGGGCCAGGGCGCAGCTGGCATCTTTGAGCGCGTCTGATGCGCCCCGCCTGACACGTGGGCGACTGCCCGCCCGCGTTTTCCCGGGCGGGCAGCCGCCAGCGCTGCAGCTACATTGAATCCATGAGTCATCCGTTCGACGAAGCCGTGCAGCTGGCCTGGCAGGGCGAGGGCCGCTTCAGCGGCCACACCCATCCGGCCTGGGCCAACATGGTGGGCCCCTACGGAGGCATCACGGCGGCGGTGGCAGCGCAGGCGGTCATGCAACACCCCGAGCGTCTGGGCGAGTTGCTGGCGCTCACGGTCAACTACCCGGCGGCGCTCGCCAGCGGACCCTACGAGCTCACGGCCCGGCCGGTGCGCACCAACCGCTCCACCCAGCACTGGGCGCTGGAATTGGTACAGCAGGCTGAGGGCAGGCCCCAGGTGATGATGACAGCCACGGCCGTCACCGCTGTGCGGCGAGACACCTGGCGCGCGCACGACCTGCCCATGCCGCAGGTGCCGCCACCCGAAGCGGCCCGGCCCATCGTGCTGTTCGACACCGTGGAATGGGTCCGGCGCTACGACATGCGCCTGGTGCGCGGCGCCATTCCCGACGTGCTGGACGACAGCGGCGAAGACAGCCTCACCCAGCTCTGGCTGCGCGATACGCCCCCGCGCCCGCTCGACCTGCCGTCGCTGGCCGCCATGACCGACGCCTTCTACCCCCGCGTGTGGCTGCGCCGCGCCCGCCTGGTGCCGGCAGGCACGGTCTCCTTGACCGTTTATTTCCATGCCGCATCGGCCGAGCTTGCCCAGCTCGGCAGTGAACACCTCCTGGGCCAGGCGCGGGCCCAGGATTTCCGGCACGGGTTTTTCGACCAGACCGCGCAGCTGTGGTCGCGCAGCGGCATGCTGCTGGCCACGGCGCACCAGATTGTTTACTACAAGGAATAAGACATGAGCGATATCCTCTCCCACACCGAAGGCGGCGTGACCACCATCACCTTCAACCGCCTGCAGCGCAAGAACTCGGTCACGGCGGCCATGTACGCGGCGCTGGCCGACGCACTCGACGCCGCCGCCCAGGACGGCCAGGTGCGCGTGGTGGTGATCCAGGGCCACGAGACCGTGTTCTGCGCGGGCAACGACATCGTCGATTTCCTGGAGCAGCCGCCCAAGGGCCAGGACGCGCCGGTGTTCCGATTCCTGCACGCCATCAGCACCTTTCCCAAGCCGCTGGTGGCGGCCGTCTGCGGCCCGGCCGTGGGCATCGGCACGACGCTGCTGCTGCACTGCGACCTGGTCTACGCCGGCGACAACGCCATGTTCTCAATGCCCTTCGTCAACCTGGGCATCTGCCCTGAAGCCGGCTCCAGCTACCTGGTGCCCCGCCTCATGGGCCATGTCCGCGCGGCCGAGACGCTGCTGCTGGGCGAGCCTTTTTCTGTCGAAAGCGCCATGGAGTGGGGCCTGGTCAACCGGATCGTCCCGCCCACCGAAGCCAATGCCCTGGCCCAGCAGCAGGCCGCCAAGCTGGCAGCCAAGCCGCTGAGCTCGCTGATCGCCACCAAGCGCCTCATGAAAAAAGGCCAGGACACCGTGGTGGCCGAGCGCATGGCGGAAGAGGGCGCCACCTTCAGCCGCATGCTGACCGAGCCCGCAGCCCGCGAAGCCTTCTCCGCCTTCATGGAAAAACGCAAGCCCGACTTCAGCAAGGTCTGAAGTCGGCAGGCCGCCAGGCCTGCAAGGCCCGCAGGGCAGCCGGCTCTTCCGAGTTGCCTTGCGCTTCTCCCGCAGGGTCCCGTCATCTGGGCGATCGCGTCGCATGCGCAAGAATCCCGAAGCCCCAGCGTCATCTGCAGGCCTGGCTGCCTCACATGTCCCTCTTGCTGGGCCCGCTCGCCGCGCAGGCGGCGCCCGTGCCCACCCTGTCGCACAATCGAGCCCATGAGCAAGTCCCCCGCCGCCCTGCCCCTGGGCTTCGAGCCCGAGTTCGTCGAAGCACTGCGCGCGCTTTTTGAGGAGCAGATCGTCTTCAACCGCGTCATCGGCCTGAAGGTCGTGGACGTGGCTCCCGAGCGGGTGCGTGCCAGCATCGCGATGAAGCCCGAGCTCATTGGGCATTTCGTGCATGGCCGCATGCACGGCGGCGTGATCAGCGCCGCCCTTGATGCCCTGGGGGGATTGGCCTGCATGGCCGCCATGGCCGCACGCCACATGGACGAGCCGCCGCTGCAGCGCATGCGCCGCTTTGACAAGCTGGGCACCATCGACCTGCGCATCGACTACCTGCGCCCCGCCGTCAGCCAGCACTACGACATGCAGGCCGAGGTGCTGCGCCTGGGTTCGCGCGTGGGCAGCACGCGCATGGAATTCCGCGACGGCCAGGGCCTGTTGCTGGCCGCGGGCTCGGGCGCCTACATCGTGTCCTGAACGCGCTTGCCGCGCGCCGCGTGACGCGTGACGCGAGCATCGTGCCCCTTGCCCCTTGCCCCTTCCGTGCCGGAAGCCGCGGCACGCGCCAGGGCCTGCCTCAGCGGCCTTTCAAGCTCATCCCTTGCGCTGATCCTGGCCATCTGCGGTTGAGCCACCCCACCCGCGCCAGCGCAGGGTTCTGGTTCATTCGTACCACGCACCAGGCTGGCAAAACAGGACCGATGTCACGTCGCATCTGGTAGCGGCGACTCATGCCCGCACCCAGGGCTCTGAATACAGTGAATTGCAACGCCAATCACGTATTCACATGCTTTCGTATCCATCGCTCCTCCTGCTACAGCCCCCCCGCCCCGCGGCGTGGCCTGTGGGTTGCCGCTGGATGGCGCTGGCATGGCTCGCAGAGGAGGCCAGGCATGAGCAACTTTGACGCGGTGCTGCAACTGCTGCTCATGATGCTGGAGCAGCCCCGCATGGTGCTGCTCATGACGTTGCTGCCGATGGCCGCCGTCATCGACTGGCGCACCCTGCGCATACCCAACTGGCTCACCTTCGGCGGTGCCACCCTGGCGCTGCTGCTGAGCGTGGTGGCGCCGCAGTCGCCGCACATGGGCCTGAGCTTCACACTGGGCGGCCTGGGGCTGGGCCTGGCGCTGATGCTTCCGCTTTACCTGCTGCGCGTCATGGGTGCGGGCGACGTCAAGCTCATGGCCATGGTGGGCGCCTACCTGGGTGCATACCAAGTGGCCTGGGCGGTGCTTTTCGTATTCATCACGGGCGGCGTGTTTGCCCTGGCCATGGTGGCGCTGCGCCGCGCCTGGCAGCCCCTGCTGCACAACTTCAAGGGTCTGTTCCTCATGCTGCGCGTGGCGCCGGGGGCGGTGGTGCGCTCCGGCGGCGTGCTCGCCTCCATGCCGTCGGTGGGCAAGCTGCCCTACGCCGCAAGCATCTGCATCGGCACATTCATCTACCTGTTCTCGCACCAGCTGGGCTACGTCTGAGCCCGCGTTCCAAGGTTCACTTCCATGAAAAACATCAAGGCCTTCGGGCTGCTCCTCCTGGCACTGATCATCGGGCTGGCCGCCGCGGTGTATGCCGCAGGCTGGGTCGCCAGCCAAGGCAATGCCAATGCCACCAAGGTGGTGGTGGCGGCCACCGACATCGAGCTCGGCAGCAAGCTCAATCCGCAGATGCTCAGCGTCGTCGACTGGCCGGGCGGTGCCGTGCCGGCCGGCGCCTTCAAGGACATGCAGTCGCTGCAGGACCGCGTGGTGAAGGTGGGCGTGCTCAAGGGCGATGCGGTGGTCGAGCGCAAGCTGGCGCCCGTGGGCACGCAGGGCGGCCTGGCTTCCGTGATCGCCGAGGGCAAGCGCGCCATGACCGTGCGCGTGAACGACGTGGTGGGCGTGGCCGGCTTCGCGCTGCCCGGCACCTACGTCGACGTGATGGTCAACACCCAACGCGACGGCGGCCGCGGCCCCGAGCAGCAGATCAGCAAGACCGTCCTTGAGCAGGTGCTGGTGCTGGCCGTCGCCCAGGAGGCCAGCCGCGACGAGACCAAGCCCAAGGTGGTGAGCGCCGTCACGCTGGAACTCACCCCGCAGGACGCCGAAAAACTGGACCTGGCGCGCAGCGTGGGATCGCTCTCGCTGGTGCTGCGCAACCAGGTGGACCGCGAGCGCGTGCTGACCGCAGGCACCACCAAGCAGCAGCTCTTTGACGACCTTCGCCCCGCCTCGTTGCGCTCGCCTGCCCAGAGCGCACCCGCCCGGCCCGTGGCTTCGGCCCAGCCGGCCCGCCGCAGCCCGCCCCCCGAGCCACCACCGCCCGAGCGCACCTGCGTGGAAGTAATCCAGAACGGCTCGCGCGTCCTCAACTGTTTCTGACCCGTCCGGAGTGTCCTGCATGAGTTTGTTTTCCCCCCGAGCCGCGCTGGTGTGCGCTGGCGTCATTGCCTGCAGCCTGCCCGCCGGCGCGCAGACCAGCCCTGGCGCCGCTGCCGGCAGCAGCGCTGCACCGGCGACCGCGCCCGCTGGGGCGGCACCCGCGGCCCGTTCCCGGCCGGCGCCTGCCGCATCGGCATCCACGTCGGCCAGCCCTGCCCAGGCCGCTGCACAGGCTCAGTCTTCAGCCGGCCAGCCTTGCACCGCCGTCACCCTGGACGAGCCGGTGAGCATCGTGCTGGGCAAGTCCCACGTCTTGCGCTTGTCCTCACCAGCGGTGCGCATGGTGGTGGGCGGCCTGGCCACGGGGCGAGCCGCTGCGCCCACGGCAGAGACCGTGGCCGCCACCACGCCGGCCGCGCCGCCCCTGCTGCCGGGTGTGCCGCGTCCTG
>CAYVGD010000096.1:5185-9212 GCA_964450095.1 uncultured Polaromonas sp. | reverse complement strand
AGCCAGATGTAGCCGAACGAGCCGGCAGGCAGGCCCTGCAGGCCCTGACCGCTGGCCACGTAGCCAGCCACGTTGGCCACTGCGATCGGAAAGCCCAGCGCCGCCGAGGTGGCCACTGCGTTGTGGATGGCCACGTTGCACCAGGTCATGAAGGGCACGCTGATGAAGCCGCCGCCCGCGCCCACCAGCCCTGAGACAAAGCCGATCGCGCCGCCGGCCGCCAGTTGTCCGCCGGTGCCGGGCATCTGGCGGCTGGGTTTGGGCTTTTTGTCGAGGAACATCTGCGTGGCCGAAAAGCCGACGAACAGCCCGAAGAAGATCGCCAGGTAGCTGCCCTTGAGCAAAGCGAACACGCCCAGGCTGCCGGCCAGGCTTCCCAGCACGATGCCGGGTGCCAGGCGCCGGGCGATGTCCCAGCGCACCGCACCGCGCTTGTGGTGCGCGCGCACGCTGGAGACCGAGGTGAAGATGATGCTGGCCATGGACGTGGCGATCGCCATCTTCACGGCCAGGTCGGGCGAGGCGCCGCGCGCCGTCATGATGAGCGTGAGAAAGGGCACCATCACCATGCCGCCGCCGATGCCCAGCAGGCCTGCCAGGAAGCCGGTGCAGGTGCCCAGCACAGCCAGTTCGGCAAGGAGCAGGGGTTCAAGCGTCATCGTTGTTCTTCTTTTCGGTTGCGGGGCTTGAACGCCCGGGAAAAGGTGTCTGCGGTGACCACCGGACCGTCATCCTGAACCGGGGTTCAGGTGGGCGAGGGCAGAAAGGCGTCGGGTTCGTCTGACGCGAGACGATCACACCAGCCGGACGATGTACCAAGCCCGTGCTCAATGAGCATTGGTTCAAGGAAATATAAAGCCCGATGCGAGCCGCAGACGAGGCCATTGTAGGCCGCGCTGGCCAGGGCGAAAGAGGTCGGAACAGGCTGTTTCAGAACGGCTTGCCCGGGCCCCGGGCGCTGGGGCGGCTCAGAGCAGCTGGCCGTCGCCTGCCAGGGCTTGGTCGAGGCGGCCGATCAGGCCGTGCAGTTCGCCAGGCAGCCCCTCGCCCTGGGACGCGGCGTCGTTGGCGGCAGCCGTCAGCGAAGGGGCGGCGGGCGCGTTCTTCTCCGAGAGCTCGAACGCCAGGTTCAGGGCCGCCAGCACCGCGATGCGGTCGCGCGCCTTGAGCTTGCCGGCGTCGCGGATCCTGCACATGGCCGCGTCCACGCGGCGCACCGCTTCCTGCAGCCGTTCCTCGCCGCCTTCGGGGCAGCCCAGGCGATAGCTCTGGCCCATGATCTGCACTTCGACTTGGTTCATGTGGCAAGGGGCCCCTGGGGGGCTCAGGAGGCGTTGCTGGAAGACGACGACGCGGCGGCCTGGGGCAGGCGTTCGAGCAGCGCATCGATGCGGTGGCGCGCCGCGTTCAGGCGGGACTTGAGCGAGTCGCGCTCCTGGGTGAGCGACTGCACCTGCGCCTGCAACAGCGCCTGGGTGCGCTGCATTTCCTCATAGCGCAGCAGCAGGCGCTCGACGCGCTCGACAAGATCGGAGATCTGGGGTGGCTCAGCCATGGCAAGACCATTGTAGGGTTGACGCAAGCGCGCTGTTTACAATTTGCGGTGTTGGTGCTCGCGGTGTGGTTCGCACACTGCAGTTCAACGGGAAGCAGGAAGGCTCCCCGGGTCAGGCGTCACCCATCGCCGGCACCCGCTGCCCAACCTGCGCTGCCCCCGCAACGGTCAAACGAACGAGCCAGGCCCGGCCAACCGCCGGTCCCGGCTCCGCTTTCCTCCATCAGCCACTGAGCGCCTTGAACAAGCGCTTGGGAAGGCGAGGAAGGTTGCTTCGTCAGCCCGGATACCGGCCAACACGGTGGACGCGCCGCCTCCTGGGCGCGCGTCCGTGATGCCCATGCACCGGCGGGGAGGCCGGTGAGGGTTTATCTGCTGATTGTTTTGCCATGAAGTTTTCGTACACGCCTGCGCGCTTGGCCGTGCTGGGTTTGGTCTTGTCTTGCGCCCCTTCCATCCGAGCGCAGGTTCCGGGCGCGGCCCTCGGCGAGGTGGTTGTCACCGCCACCCGGTTTGCCACGCCGCATGCGAGCGTTGCCGCCTCTTTGGATGTGCTCACACGCCAGGACATCGAACGCCTCCAGCCCGCCTCTCTGGCGGACGCCTTGCGTGGCCTTTCGGGTTTTGAGTTCGGGCGCAATGGCGGCCCGGGGACGACGACTTCGTTTTTCCTCAGAGGTCACAACAGCGCCAATGTGGTGGTGCTGATCGATGGCCAGCGCGCTCCAACCGATGGCATTGGGAGCTTGCTGGCCCTGGACCTGCCGATGGCCCTCATCGAGCGGGTCGAGGTGCTGCGCGGCGATGCCAGCGCGCTCTACGGTGGGGCCGCCAACGGCGGCGTGATTCAGATCATCACCCGCAAGGCCGAGGGCCAGTTCGCGCAGGTGGGGCTGGGCAGCCGGGACAGGCAGAGCCTGCAGACCGGCTTCACGCGCAAGCTGGGCGTGGCCGACGTGTCGTTGCGCGTGGGCCAGGAGCGCTCGGCCCGGCTGTCGGCCATGAACCCGGCCCAGAAGCCCCGCGCCAACCCGGACCTGGACCAGTCCGTGATCGACAACTACGGCCTGGACGTTGGCTACGCACTGGCTCCTGACCACAAGCTCAAGCTGAGCCTGTCGCGACTGGACTCCCAGGTCGATTACGACGACGACAATTTCGGCTCGGGCAACCCGGCGGACATTCACCGCATGAGCCGGACGACCGACCTGGCCCGCATGGTCTTGAGCAGCAGGCTGTCGCCACGCTGGAGCAGTGACCTGGCGTGGAGCCAGAACCGGCAAAAGATAGAGGACCGTCAAAACGGTGTGCTGCGCACTGCAGACTTTGCTTTTGGTCTGGCTCAGAGCGAACAAACTTCCGTCCGATGGGACAACCGCGTCACCCTGTCCGACTCGACGAGCCTGCTGCTCGGCGCCGATGCGCTCACCGAAGAGTTCCGAACCGACGCCAGGCGAAGCGGTTACAGGTTCGAAAAAGAGACAGTCGGCCTCTTCGCAGGCCTCAGCCATGAGATCAACCGCTGGAGCTTTCAACTGAATCTGCGAACGGACCGGATGTCCACCAAGAACCTTCAGGCCAACACCAGCGAAAAAGACGACAAGGCGTCTACCCTGTTAGGTGTGGCCTACCGCTTGACGCCGGCCTGGAGCTTCACGGGCAGCGCATCCACGGGATTCCGGGCGCCAAGCGTGGGAGAGCGGGCTTCCACGTCGGTCCCACTCAAGAACGAGGAGTTTCAGCAGCGTGAACTGGGCCTGGTCTATCGGCAGGCCTCCAACCGCTTCAAGCTGAGTTTCTTCCAGGCCGACATGGAAAACATGATCGCGTACGACCGTGCTTCACGTTTCACGAACCTTCCTGCCGAGAACCAGGGCGTTGAAATCTCCGGGAACATGCTCCTGGGCCGGACCACGGTGGCGGGCAGCTTGACCGTGCAGGACCCCATCAACCTCGACACGGGCAAGCAACTGGCCCGCCGCGCCAAGCGCGTGGCCAGCCTGAGCGTGGCGCATCCGGTGGGGGCGGTGCAACTGTCGGCCCGGGCGAATTACCAGAGTCATCGCCGTGACAGCGATTTCAGTGCGCAGGTGCTGCAGCCCTACGCCACCCTGGACCTGGGTGCTGCCTACGCGCTGGACGCACGTTCGACGCTGCGGCTGTCGGTTGAAAATGTGACCGACCGGGAATACCAAACCGCCTTCGGTTACAACGCGCCACGCCGCGGCGTGTTCGTCACCTGGGCCTACCGCGGCCATTGAACCCAAGATGACCCCCCAACGCATCGTCTGCCTCACCGAGGAGCCCACCGAGTGGTTGTACCTCCTCGGGCAGCAGCACCGCATCGTGGGGGTGTCCGGTTACACGGTGCGTCCTCCCGAGGCGCGGCGTGACAAGCCCAAGGTGAGCGCCTTCCTCAGCGCCAAGATCGACAAGATCCTGGCGCTCAGGCCCGATTGCGTGATCGGCTTT
>CAYVGD010000096.1:0-5175 GCA_964450095.1 uncultured Polaromonas sp. | reverse complement strand
CGTCCGCGCACCGCGCAGAGTTTCTGCGTACCCCAGGCCGACATCGCGGCGCAGCTGATCCGCGCCGGCGTGCAGGTGATCATCTTCAACCAGCGAAGCGTGGACGAGATATTCGCCATGCTGTTCCAACTGGCGGCCCTGGTGGGCGAGTCCGAGCAGGGCCTCCAGCGGATTGAGGCCATGAAGCAGCGCCTGGCCGAGATCGCAGCGGCCGCGCAGGCCCTGCCGCGCCGGCCCCGGGTGTTCTTCGAGGAATGGTACGAGCCCCACATCAGCGCCATCCGCTGGGTGTCGGAGTTGGTGGGCATTGCGGGCGGCGACGACTGCTTTCCCGAACTGGCGGCCATGCCCATGGGGCGCGATCGCATCATTGCCGACGGCGGCGAGATCGTGCGGCGCAACCCCGACATTGTCATCGGCTCCTGGTGCGGCCGCCGATTCCGGCCCGAGCAGGTGGCAGCGCGCCCGGGCTGGGAGACGGTGAACGCCGTGCGCACCGGCCAGGTGTTCGAGGTGAAGTCCGCCGACATCCTGCAGCCCGGTCCGGCCTCGCTCACCGACGGCGTCGAGCAACTGCACCGCATCGTGATGGACTGGGGCCGCAGCCATGCCTTGCGTGCCTGAGCGCGGCGCCCGGCGCCTGGCGGTCCGGCTTGCGGCGCTGTGCCTGGCGGCCGCGTCGCTTGCCGCCGGCGCATCGGTGACCGTGCGCGACGATGCGGGCCGGGCGCTGCACTTGCCGGCCTCGCCGCAGCGCATCGTGAGCGTGCTGCCTTCGCTCACGGAAACCATTTGCCAGCTCGGCCAGTGCCATCGGCTGGTCGGTGTGGACCGCTACGCCAACTGGCCTGCCGACGTCGCTCGCTTGCCGCGCGTGGGCGGCGGCCTGGACCCCAGCATCGAGGCCATCGTGGCGCTCAGACCCGACCTGGTGCTGATGGCGGGCTCCGCCCGGGGCGTGGACCGCCTGCGAAGCCTGGGCATCGCGGTGCTGGCGCTCGAGCCGCGCACCCATGCCGATGTGCAGCGCATCCTGGCCACGCTGGGCGATGCGCTCGGAACCCCCGAGGCGCCGCGCCTTTGGCAGGGCATCGACAACGCCCTGAGCACTGCCGCGCAGTCGATCCCGCCAGCGGCACGGGGGTGGCGCGTGTATTTCGAGGTCAACGACGCACCGTACGCGGCCAGCGCAGGCTCGTTCATCGGACAGACGCTGGCGCGGCTGGGGCTGGACAACATCGTGCCCGCATCGCTCGGCCCTTTTCCCAAGATCAATCCCGAGATGGTGGTGCGCGCCGACCCGGACCTCATCATGGTCGGCGAGCGCCAGGCCGATGCGCTGGCGCGCCGGCCTGGCTGGAAGCAGTTGCGCGCCGTGCAGCAGGGCAGGGTTTGCGTGTTCAGGCCCGAGGAGGCCGACATCCTGGTGCGGCCAGGTCCGCGCATGGCCGAGGCCGCGCAGCTCATGGCCGCGTGCGTGGCCCGCCAAGCGCGCATGGAGCGCAAGCCGTGACGCGGCTGCGCGCGGTGTCGGGCGCCCTGTGGCTGGCCACGCTGGCGCTCGTGCTGCTGGGCACCGGTGTGGGCAGCGCCGGTCTGGACCGCCTGCCCTGGGAGGCGCTGTCCCTGCGGGGCAATGTGCCGGTGCTGGCGCAGCAGATCGTCTGGGACATCCGGCTGCCCCGCACCCTGGGCGCCTGGGCAGCCGGCGCTTTGCTGGGCCTGGCCGGGGCCATTGCCCAGGGGCTGTTCCGCAACCCGCTGGCCGATCCTTACTTGCTGGGCAGTGCCTCGGGTGCCTCGCTCGGCGTGGCGCTGGCACTCGTGGCCCTGGGCGGTGCGGGCATGCTCGGTGGCGCCGCGCCGGGCCTCTTCTCGGACAGCGCCTGGTTGCGGCTGGGCCTGACCGGGGCGGCCTTCGTGGGTGCCGTGGGGGCGGTGCTGCTCACCCTGGCGCTGGCGCGTGGTGTCGGCCACACCCTGCGGCTGCTGCTGGCCGGCGTGGTCGTGGGCATGGTGCTGGGCGCGCTCACCTCGCTGCTCATGGTCTGGTCGCCCCAGTCCCTGCAGGCCATGCAGGCCTTCATGCTGGGCACCACCGCTTTCGTGGGCTGGCCGGCATGCCTGCTGATGCTGGCCGTGTGGCTGTGCACGGCGCTGGCCGCGTGGACCCTGGCGCACGTGCTCGACGGCCTGTCTCTGGGCGAGGCCACCGCGCAGAGCCTGGGCCTGCCGTTGGCGCCGCTGCGCGCCGCGCTGGTGGCGGCCCTGGCGCTGGCCACCGGCACGGCGGTGGCGCAGACGGGCTTGGTGGCCTTCGTGGGCCTGGCTGCACCGCACCTCGTGCGCGCCATGCTCCGCGTGGGCCACCGCCGGCTCATCCTGCTGGCCAGCCTCATGGGCGGCGTGCTGCTGGCCATGGCCGACCTTTTGGCGCGTTGGCTGGTATCACCCGAGGAATTGCCCGTGGGCCTGGTGACCGCGGCGCTCGGCGGTGCGTACCTGCTGTGGCTGATGCACCGTGGCGCGTCCTGGCAGGGCAGGGGCCAGGCATGAGCGGCACACCTGCGCTGCAGGCCCGACACCTGTCGGTGCAACTGGGCGGGCGCCCTGTGCTGCACGCCATGGACCTGGCCATCGCTCCCGGCCGCTGGACCTGCATCGTCGGCCCGAACGGTGCCGGCAAGTCCACTCTGCTCAAGGCCCTGGCCGGTCTGCTCCCCGCACAGGGCGACCTGCGCTTGCTGGGGCGGCCGCTGGCCGGCTGGAGCCGGCGCGAGCGCGCGTGCCAGCTTGCCTGGCTCGGGCAGGGCCAGGAGGCTGCCACAGACCTGTCGGTGCACGACCTCGTCATGCTCGGGCGCCTGCCGCACCAGGGCTGGCAGGCCCAGCCCTCGGCGCAGGACGGCGAGGCCGTCGCGCGCGCCCTGGCCGCCACCGACATGGCCGCCTTGCGCGATCGCCCTGTGGGCGAGCTCTCTGCCGGCGAGCGCCAGCGGGCGCTGCTGGCGCGCGCGCTCGCGGTCGATGCGCCGGTGCTGCTCATGGACGAGCCTCTGGCCAACCTGGATCCGCAGCACCAGGCCGGCTGGTGGCAACTGGTGCGCAGCCTGGTGGGCCAGGGCCGCACCGTGGTGACGGTGCTGCACGAGATGTCCATGGCGCTGCAGGCCGATGCGCTCCTGGTGCTCCAGGGTGGCCGCCTGCTGCACCAGGGTCTGCCGGGTGACGCGGCCACGCATGCCGCGCTGGAGCAGGTGTTCGAGCATTCGCTCCTGATCCAGCCTTTCCAGGGCCAATGGGTGGCGCTGCCCCGGCCCCGCGTGCCATGAGCGCGCGCTGCGTCATGGTGCTGGGCACCAGCAGCGGCGCGGGCAAGAGCTGGCTGGCCACGGCCCTGTGCCGCCACTATGCGCGCCAGGGCCTGAAGGTGGCGCCCTTCAAGGCGCAGAACATGAGCAACAACGCGAGGGTGGTGGCCCCCGTGTGCGCGCCTGTGGGCGGATCGCTCCCTTCCGAGGGAGTTCTCCCCGGTGTGGACCGTCCTGGCGGCAGCACGGTGGCCGCCCCTGCCGAGGGCGACGGCGAGATCGGCTCGGCCCAGTACTTCCAGGCCCTGGCCGCGCGCGCCGACCCTGACGTGCGCATGAACCCGGTGCTTCTCAAGCCCGAGGCCGACACCCGCAGCCAGGTGGTGCTGCTGGGCCAGGCCTGCGCTGAGCTCGCGGCCGTGCCCTGGCGCGAGCGCTCCGGCGTGCTCTGGCCGGTCGTGGCCCGTGCGATCGATGCCCTGCGCGCGGAGAACGACGTGGTGGTGATCGAGGGCGCCGGATCGCCCGCCGAGATCAACCTGCACGCCTGCGACATCGTGAACATGCGCGTGGCCCGGCATGCACAGGCGCGCTGCCTGTTGGTGGCGGACATCGACCGCGGTGGCGCCTTTGCGCACCTCTACGGCACCTGGGCGCTGCTGCCGCCCGAGGAACGCGCGCTCATCGACGGCTTCGTGCTCAACAAGTTCCGTGGCGATGCCTCGCTGCTGGCGCCCGGCCCCGAGCAACTGCAAGCGCTCACCGGGGTGCCCACGGTGGGTGTGCTGCCCATGTGGTGGCAGCACGGCCTGCCCGAGGAAGACGGTGTGTTCGACAGCCGCAGCCAGCCGGCGGGTGCGGTGCGCCTGCGCGTGGCCGTGATCGCCTACCCGCGCATCAGCAACCTCGACGAATTTCAGCCGCTCAGGAACCTGCCCGGCGTGCGCCTGGTGTGGGCCCGCACGCCCGCCGAGTGCGAGGCCGCCGACTGGCTGGTGCTGCCCGGCTCCAAGGCCACCGCCGCCGACCTGGCCTGGCTGCGCGCCCAGGGCCTGGACGCTGCGGTGGCCGCCCATGCGGCGCGCGGCGGCGCGGTGCTGGGCATCTGCGGCGGGCTGCAGATGCTGGGCGAGGCGCTCATTGACCTGCACGGGGTGGACGGCAACGCCCCTGGCCTGGGCCTGCTGCCGCTGGTGACGCAGTTCGCGCAACAAAAAACGGTGCGCCGATCGCACCTGCGCATGGGTGCGCTGCACGGGGCCTGGTCGGCCCTGTCGGGGCTGCAACTGCAGGGCTACGAAATCCACCACGGCCAGAGCGCCGCCCACCCCGCCATGCTCGCCGCCGGCCAAGTGCTCCATGAGGTGCTGCCTGGCCTGGCTTGGCAGAATCAGGCGGGCAATGTGCTGGGCCTTTACGTGCACGGCCTCTTTGAGCAGCCCCAGGTGCTGCGGGCACTCTTCGGTGCGGATGCACCCACGCTCGACACCGTCTTCGACGGCCTGGCCGACTTCACCGAACAACACATGGCGCCCGGCGTTCTGGCGCGACTGATTTCATGAATCCCACTTTTTCACTGCCCGAGGTGGCCTCCCTGAACGAGCCGCAACTGGCCGAGCGCCTGCAGGCCCGGCTGGACGGAAAAACCAAGCCGCTGGGCTCGCTCGGGCGGCTGGAGGCGCTGGCGCTGCGCATCGGGCAGGTGCTGGGCAGCGAGCAGCCCGAACTCGTTGCGCCGCAGATGCTGGTGTGCGCGGCCGACCATGGGCTGGCCGCGCGCGGTGTGTCCGCCTACCCCAGCGATGTGACCTGGCAGATGGTGGAGAACTTCCTGGCCGGCGGCGCAGCGGTGAGCGTGCTCTCG
>CAYVGD010000095.1:0-9257 GCA_964450095.1 uncultured Polaromonas sp. | reverse complement strand
CCCAACTGGTCCCCCCAGGGCTTGCCGTCCTTCTTGGCGCTGTGACCGCTCAAGAACACCAGGTGGCCGGTCTGCATGTACGGCACATAGGCGGCGGCTGGCACGGCCAGGGGCGGCAGTTCGATCTGCAGGGACTTCAGGGTGTCATAGATGGTGCTCATGGCTTGGCTTGGAATGAGTAAGAAAGAAGAAGAAAGAGGGGCAGGATTCTAGGCATGCTTGGGGCATCTGTTCTTTTATAAATGCCGCGGGGCGAACCTCCCACCGCCCCTCCGGCGCCCAAGCGCTGCGGCTGGTGCGGTGCGGCCGCTAGAATTCAGCCCCGCGCCAGCTCGGCCCCGGCCCACCGGCAGGACGCTGAGGCTGCGATGACCCCTTGCCTGCCGCCCTGGCCGGCGCGCACCGCCCCTGCCCATCGGCATGGGCACCTGGAATGAATCACCCGTGAAAAATCTGCTCTCACTGGCCCGTCGGATCGACGCCATCAGCCGCGCTGCGGCATCGGTGGCGCTCTGGCTGGTCCTCATCTGCGCGCTGGTGTCGGCGCTGAACGCGGCCTCGCGCTACGCCTTCGACATCAGCTCCAACGCCTGGCTGGAACTGCAGTGGTACATGTTCGGCGGCACTGTGCTGCTGGGCGCCGCGCACCTGCTCAACACCAACGGCCACATCCGGGTCGACCTGTTCTACGCCAAGCTCAACGACCGCCAGCGCACCTGGCTGGACCTCTTCGGCCTGGTGTTTTTCCTTCTGCCGTTTTGCTACTTCATGGTGGCCTACTCCTGGCCCTGGTTCATGGAGTCGCTGGCCATCGGCGAGGTGTCGGCCAATGCCGGCGGTCTGATCCGCTGGCCGGTCAAGCTGCTGCTGCCGCTGGGCTTTGGCCTGCTGATCCTGCAGGGCCTCTCGGAAATCATCAAGCGCGTGGCCGCCCTGCGCGGTGACATCGCCATCGACACCCATTACGAGCGGCCGCTGCAGTAACACCATGAACCTCTTTGACATCATGGCCCCGGCGATGTTCGCCGCGCTGGTGGTCTTCCTTCTCCTGGGCCTGCCGGTGGCCTTTTCCCTGGCAGCGCTGGGCCTGGCCTCGGGCCTGGTGGCCATCGAGGCCGGCCTCTTCCCCGCGCAGTTCATGGCCAACCTGCCGTACCGCGTGTTCGGCATCCTCTCCAACGAACTGCTGCTGTCCATTCCCTTCTTCACCCTCATGGGGGCCATACTGGAAAAAAGCGGGCTGGCCGAGGATCTGCTGGAGGGCTTTGCGCAGCTCTTTGGCGGGCTGTCGGGCGGCCTGGCCTATGCGGTCATCATCGTGGGCGCGATCCTCGGTGCCATCACCGGCACGGTGGCGGCCTCGGTCATTGCCATGGGTGTGATCGCGCTGCCCATCATGCAGCGCTACGGCTACAGCCCACGGCTGTCCACGGGCGTGATCGCGGCCTCGGGCACCATCACGCAGGTCATCCCGCCATCGCTGGTGCTGATCGTGCTGGCCGACCAGCTGGGCAAGTCGGTGGGCGACATGTACCTGGGCGCCGTGGGGCCGTCGCTGGCGCAGATCGCCATCTTCGTGGCCTTCATCTTCGTGATGTCCGTGCTCAAGCCGCAGTCCATGCCGCCGCTGCCACCAGAGGCTCGCACGCTGCGCGGCTGGCCGCTGATGAAGAAGGTGGCCATGGGCGTGTTGCCCTCATCGTTCCTCATCTTCGTGGTGCTGGGAACCATCTTCCTGGGCCTGGCCACGCCAACCGAGGCTGGCGCCATGGGCGTGGTGGGTGCCATCGCCCTGGCGGCGCTGCACCGCCGCCTGAACTGGGCCATGGTGCGCGGCGGCATGCAGTCGACCATGGAGATCACCGTGATGGTCATCTTCATCCTGATCGGCGCAACCGTGTTCACGCTCGTCTTCCAGGGCGTGGACGGCGCCGTCTGGGTGGAGCACCTGTTCACTGCGGTGGGCGCCGACGACGCGGTGACTTTCCTGATCGTGGTGAACATCATGATCTTCTTCCTGGCGTTCTTCCTGGACTTCTTCGAGATCGCCTTCATCGTGGTGCCGCTCCTGGTGCCCATGGCCAACAAGCTGGGCATCGACCTCATCTGGTTTGGCGTGCTGATCTGCGTGAACATGCAGACCTCCTTCATGCATCCGCCGTTCGGCTTTGCGCTTTTTTACCTGCGCGGCATCGCGCCCAAGTCGGTCAAGAGTTCGGACATCTACCTGGGCGCGATCCCTTGGGTGCTGCTGCAACTCACGCTGGTGGGTGTGCTGATCTTCTTCCCCGAGATCGTCACCGGCATGCTGGACAAGCCCATGGCGGGGGATGCCAGCAACATCGAAATCCGGATCGAGGAGCCGCCGCCCGCGCCCAGCGCCGACACCTCGTTCCAGGCCAGCCCAGACGCGGCCCAGCCCGAAGGCGCGGTGGCCCCGCCACCCGCGCCGCCGCCTGACCCGGCGGATTACTTCAACAAGCGGTGAGCACCGGCGCCGACCCCCGCCTGGCCGGGCCGGAGGGCACGGCCGTCGTGCTGGGGGCCACGGGCCTGGTGGGCCGGGCGGTGCTGGACCAACTGGCCCAGGCCCACCACGTGGGCCGCGTGGTGGCCATCGCCCGACGGCCCTTGGCGCATCCCTCTCCCAAGGTCGAGGTGCGTGTGCTTGATTTCGAGCGGCTTCACGCGCAGCCCGACCTGCTGGCTGGGCGCTGGTTGTTCTGCTGCCTTGGCACCACGCGGCGCAAGGCGGGTTCGCTCGCTGCCCAGCGGCACGTGGACCTGGAACTTCCCCTGTCCGCAGCCCGACTGGGCCTGGAAGCGGGCATGCGGCACCTGCTGCTGGTGTCTTCGGCCCTGGCACATGCCCGCAGCCCCAGCGCCTACCTGCGGCTCAAGGGCGAACTGGAGGCCGCTGTGAGTGCGCTGCCACTGGAGCGCGTGAGCCTCTTCAGGCCTTCGGTGCTGCTCGGTGAGCGCGAGGAATCCCGGCCGGGCGAGGCTGCGGCGGCCTGGCTGCTG
Source organism: uncultured Polaromonas sp. (assembly GCA_964450095.1). Lineage (GTDB taxonomy): Bacteria > Pseudomonadota > Gammaproteobacteria > Burkholderiales > Burkholderiaceae_C > Polaromonas. The sequence continues at coordinate 6,233 of CAYVGD010000095.1, read as the reverse complement.
TCCCGCCTTGCTGCGCTGCCGTGGCTGTCGCGTTACCGGCCCATTCCCGCCGAGCAACTGGCGCGTCGCATGGTGCAGGTGAGCGCTCAGCCTGGGCCTGCACGCGAGTGCTTTGCGCTGGACCAGGCGTTCCCAGCGTTCTCGGCTGTCAGCAGCCCATGAAAAAAGGGCCTGCGTGAGCAGGCCCTTTTCGTGTAGCGTTCAAGGCAAGTTTCAGAGCTTCTGGCGGCTCATGAAGTTGTCGAACTGGCCTTCCGCCACGCGGAACCAGGCCACCTGGTCGCGCTGGAAGGCAACCATGTTCTCATACATCTTCTTGAAGTTGGCGCTCTTGGCCGAGGCTTCGGCCATGAGTTCCTGGTTGGCCTTGAAGCAGGCGTCCATCACGGCCTGGGGGTAGGCCTTGAGCACGGCACCGCCCTGCACCAGGCGCTTCAAGGCAGCCGGGTTTGTGGCGTCGTAGCGTGACTGCATCCAGGTGTTGGCTTCGGCCGATGCGGCCTGCAGCGCGAAGCGGAAAGCCTCGGGCAGGGCCTCGTAGGCCTTGGCATTGATCTGCAGCGACAGGGCCGCACCGCCCTCGTTCCAGCCCGGGTAGTAGTAGAACTTGGCGATCTTGTTCAGGCCCAGCTTCTCATCGTCGGCCGGCACGGTGAACTCGGCCGCGTCGATGGTGCCTTTTTCCAGGGCGGAGTAAATCTCGCCGGCGGGCAGCTGCTGCGCCACCACGCCCAGCTTGGTCAGCACCTGGCCGCCCATGCCGCCGGTGCGGAACTTCAGGCCCTTGAGGTCGGCCACGCCCTTGATTTCCTTCTTGAACCAGCCGCCCATCTGGGAGCCGGTGTTGCCTGCCAGCAGGCTCACCACACCGACTTCGCGGGTGAAGTCGTTGAACAGCTTTTCGCCGCCGCCATGCACCCACCAGGCGTTGTACTGGCGGCTGTTCAGGCCGAAGGGCACGCAGGTGCCCATGGCCCAGGCCGGGTCCTTGCCGATGAAGTAGTAGGGCGCAGTGTGGCCGCACTCGATGGTGCCTTTTTCCACGGCGTCCAGCACCTGCAGCGGAGGAACGATCTCGCCGGCGGCGTGCACGCTGATCTGGAACTTGCCGCCGGTGATCTGGCCCACGCGGCGGGCGATGAAGTCGGCGGTGCCGAACAGCGTGTCCACGCTCTTGGGGAAGCTCGACGCCATGCGCCAGCGCACCACGTCCGAGGTCTGGGCGACGGCCGGTGCCGACAGGGCTGCAGCGCCGGCAGCCACCGCTGCGGCGCCACCTTTGGTGAGGAAGTCACGACGACTCATGAGAAATCTCCTGGGAGGTTGTTGTCGGTGTTCGCCGGATCCGGGCCAATCTCGCGGCCGGCGTGCAACTCAATGCAAGCTCAGATTGTGAACCAAGCCGCGCAGCCCGGCCTCCGTGACAGCCCGTATCCCCAGCCGCGTTTAGGGAAGGGTTGGCCCGCCATCGCGGCCGCACTGGGGGGGCCGGGTGCTCTGATCGCCATGGCCGTCATTTCCACTGTATTTTCCTTGCGGTTTGTAAAGCCTGGCCGGCGCAGTCTCGCCCTGGGCGCGCGCCTGGCCATACTGCCGCATGGCAGCGCATGAGCCTTTTCGGTCGCCTGGGTCACCGGTCCCCTGGCTGCTGGGGGCACTGGCAGGCGTGGCACTGCAGTTGCAGCAGTCCTGGCTCAGTGGCTCAACAGATTACCTGATCGTCTGCGCCCTGGGTGTGACCGCAGGACTCGGCGCGGCGTGGACCAAGCGTGGCTTTCGTAGGCTCATCGCTGTGCGCTGGCCGGGCCCGTCGAACCGGGCCGGGCTTTGTCTGGCGCTGCTCGCCGGCTTGTTGCTGGGTTTTGGCAGCACCGGCTGGCGGGCAGAGCACTTTGCAAGGAACGCCCTGGCGCCCGAGCTGGAGGGGCGCGACATCGAACTCACCGGCCGCGTGTTGGGCCTGCCGCAACCGGGGCCGGACGCGCTGCGCTTTCGGCTGCAGGTGGAGCAGGCCTTCATGGCGGGACGGCCCGTGGCGCTGCCGCCCGTCCTTTTGCTGGCCTGGTATGGGCCACGGGATGCGGCATCCGCGCTGGACGACACCGAATCCGTGCGTCGCCCGGGCTCGCTCTCACCCGGTGAGCGCTGGCGCATGACCGTGCGGTTGAAGGCGCCGCACGGCGGACGCAACCCCCATGGATTCGATCGCGAACTCTGGTTGTGGGAGCAGGGCGTGCAGGCCGTGGGCTATGCGCGCACCGGCGCCCGGCATGCGCCGCCCGAGCGGTTGGCAGCGGCGACTGCGGTGTCGGTTGATGCCTTGCGCCAGCGGGCGAGAGAAGCGATTTTCCAGCGCGTGAGCGATCCGGCGCTGGCCGGCATCGTGGCGGCGCTGGTCATGGGCGACCAGGCGGCGATCGAGCGCAGCGACTGGGATGTGTTCCGCGCCACCGGCGTAGCGCATCTCATGAGCATCTCGGGCCTGCACATCACGCTCTTTGCCTGGTTGGCGGCCCGTCTCCTGGGTGCGCTTTGGCTGGCCTCCGCCCGCTTCACGCCCCGGCTCTGCCTGGCACTGCCCGCACAGCGGGCTGGGGCTTGGGGCGGCCTGCTGCTGGCAGCCGGCTATGCGTTGTTCGCTGGCTGGGGCCTGCCTGCGCAACGCACGGTGTTGATGCTGGCGGTGGCGGTTCTGCTCCAGCAGGGGCGCACACGCTGGCCGTGGCCCATGGTGTGGCTGGTGGCGATGGCGGCCGTGGTGGCGCTCGATCCCTGGGCGCTGATGCAAGCCGGCTTTTGGCTTTCTTTCGTGGCCGTGGGGATGTTGCTGGCGCTCGGCGCACGCGAACCCCAGCGGGCGGTCCGGCCGGGCCGCTGGTGGCGGCCGGCGCTGGCGCTGGGGCGCGAGCAACTGGCGATCACCCTGGCCCTGGCGCCCCTGGGCCTGGTGCTGTTCCAGCAAGTGTCGCTGGTGGGGCTGCTGGCCAACCTCCTGGCGATACCGTGGGTCACCTGGCTGGTCACGCCGGTGGCGCTGCTGGGCCTGCTGCTGCCGCCGCTCTGGTCCCTGGCGGGGGAACTGGTGGCGGCTCTCCTGGCGGCGCTGCAGCCGCTGGCGGGCCTGCCCTGGGCGGTGCTGGAGCGACCGGCCGTGCCCTGGCCGCTGGCATGCGCGGGGCTTGCCGGCGGCGTGCTGGCCGTCCTGCGGGTGCCTGCGGTGGTGCGCCTTTTGGGCCTGCCGCTGGCGCTGCCGATGTTGCTGTGGCAACCTCTGCGGCCGGCCTCTGGCGAGATGGAACTGCTGGCGCTCGACGTGGGCCAAGGCACGGCGGTGCTGGTGCGCACTGCCCGGCACAGCCTGCTGTACGACGCCGGGCCGCGTTATTCCCGCGAGAGCGACGCGGGTCACCGCGTGCTGGTCCCGGTGCTGCGTGCGCTTGGCGAGCGCCTGGATGTGCTGCTGCTCAGCCACGCCGACAGCGACCACACTGGCGGCGCCGCCGCAGTGCGCGCCGCCCAGCCGCAGGCGCGTGTGCTGGCGTCCTTCGGGGATGCGCCCCAGGCCTGGGGCCGCGCGGCCGGCCCGACCGAGCCATGCGTGGCGGGGCGGGCCTGGCAATGGGATGGGGTGACTTTTGAGTTGCTGCACCCACCGCAAGGCGATTTGGACCGGCTGGCCAAGCCCAACCACCGCAGCTGCGTGCTGCGGGTGCGTTCTGCCTCGGGCGTGGTGGCTCTGCTGCCGGGCGATCTGGAGGCCGCGCAGGAGAAAGCGCTGGTGCAGCGCCTTGCCGAGGCGGGCCAGCTGGCCCCGGTCGACTGGCTCCTGGTGCCGCACCATGGCAGCAAGACCTCTTCCAGTGCCGAATGGCTGGATGCGCTTTCCCCCAAGATCGCGGTGGTGCAGGCCAGTTACCGAAGCCGCTTCGGCCACCCGGCGCCCGAGGTGGTGGACCGCCACCTGGCGCGCGGCGTTGACTTGCTGGACACCCCGGCCTGCGGTGCCGTGCATTGGCAAAGCAGCCAGCCCGGGCGCACGGCCTGCCAGCGCCAGCTCGACAGGCGGTATTGGCACCATCCCGGTGCAAGTGCCCGCCCGGGTTGAACCCCGCGCGCAGGTGATCGCTCGGCCGTGCAGGCCATGCCCCCTCTTTTGGTGCGTGCTTGAGCTCAGGATTGGCAGGCTAATTGCTAACCTTGGTGCTGCTGGGGTCGATGTCGCCCAGCCTCACGCCAGCCCAGGGAGCCACTCATGCACCACGTGTCCTTCGATGAAATGCGCGACCACAGCGAGCAGGTGCGCTCGCACTACCGCAGCTATGAGCGCTGGTTGTCACGCCAGCCCGGCGCGCTCATGCAGGCCCGGCGCGACGAGGCTGAGATGATCTTTCGCCGCGTGGGCATCACCTTCGCCGTCTACGGCGCCAAGGACGAGGACGGCGCCGGTACCGAGCGGCTGATTCCCTTTGACCTCATCCCCCGCATCATCCCGGCGCATGAATGGTCCAGCATGCAGGCCGGCCTGGTGCAGCGGGTCACGGCGCTCAACCGGTTCATCCACGACATCTATCACGAGCAGGACATCCTGCGCGCCGGCATCATTCCGCGCGAGCAGGTGGTGGGCAATGCGCAGTTCCGCCCCGAGATGATGGGCGTTGCGGTTCCCGGCGGCGTGTATTCGCATGTCAGCGGAATCGACATCGTGCGCGCGCCCGATGCCCAGGGGCAGGGCGAGTACCACGTGCTGGAGGACAACCTGCGCGTGCCCTCGGGCGTGAGTTACATGCTCGAGGACCGCAAGATGATGATGCGGCTGTTTCCCGAACTGTTTGCCGAGCACCGCATCGCACCGGTGGCCCACTATCCCGACCTGCTGCTCGAGACCTTGCGCGCCATGGCGCCCGGCGGGTCGTCAGAGCCGACGGTGGTGGTGCTCACGCCCGGCATGTACAACTCGGCGTACTTCGAACACGCGTTCCTGGCGCAGCAGATGGGGGTGGAACTGGTGGAGGGGCAGGACCTCTTCATGAAGGACGACTTCATCTACATGCGCACCACCCGCGGCCCGCGCCGGGTGGACGTGATTTACCGCCGGGTGGACGATGACTTCCTGGACCCACGGGTGTTTCGCCCCAATTCCACCCTCGGCTGCGCCGGCCTGCTCGATGCCATGCGCGCCGGGCGCGTGGCCGTGTGCAATGCCATCGGCACCGGCATCGCGGATGACAAGTCGATCTACCCCTACGTGCCGCAGATGATCGAGTTCTACCTGGGTGAAAAGCCCATCCTCAAGAACGTGCCCACCTTCCAGTGCCGAAAGCCGGAAGACCTGAAGTACACGCTGGCCCACCTCGGTGATCTGGTGGTCAAGGAGGTGCACGGCGCCGGCGGCTACGGCATGCTCGTGGGACCGGCAGCCACGAAGGCTGAGATCGAGGACTTTCGCCAAGCCCTGCTGGCCAACCCGGCGGGCTACATCGCGCAGCCCACGCTCAGCCTGTCCACTTGCCCCACGTACGTGCAAAGTGGGATCGCACCGCGCCACATCGACCTGCGACCCTTCGTGCTTTCGGGCCGCGAGGTGCAGATGGTGCCCGGCGGCCTCACGCGCGTGGCGCTCAAGGAGGGCTCCTTGGTGGTCAATTCGTCGCAGGGCGGCGGCACCAAGGACACCTGGATCCTGGAGCCTGAAGCCCCTGCAGGGGCGGCCACTGCAGCCAGCGCCCCCGCTGAGCGCACGGCAGTGAACGCCCAGTCCTGATCGCACCGTCTCGCGCCATGCCCACCGAGGATGCAGATGCTCTCACGCACCGCCGACCACCTTTTCTGGATGTCCCGCTACACCGAGCGCGCCGAAAACACGGCCCGCATGCTGGACGTCAACCACCAGACCTCGCTGCTGCCGCAATCGCAGGCCGCCGCGCAGGCCGGATGGCAGGGGCTGCTGTCCATCAGCGAGCTCAAGCCAGCCTACGCCGCCCGCCACGGCAGCGACGTCACGCCGCGCGCGGTGATGGATTTCATGGTCAAGGACGCCTGCAACCCCTCGTCCATCCTGGCGTGCCTGCGCGCGGCGCGCGAGAACGCGCGCGCAGTGCGCGGCTCGCTCACCACCGAGGTGTGGGAAACGCAGAACCAGACCTACCTGGAACTCGTGCGCATGCTGCAGGGCGGCGCCCTGGAGGCCGACCCTTCGGCCTTCTTCGAATGGGTGAAGTTCCGCTCGCACCTGT
>CAYVGD010000094.1:0-9286 GCA_964450095.1 uncultured Polaromonas sp. | reverse complement strand
GCCGGAATAGATGGTGTCGTCGCCCATGTTGGCGCCGTTGTTGATACCCGACACCACCAGGTCGGGCCGGTAGCCCAGGAGCCCCGTGAGCGCAATGTGCACGCAGTCGGCCGGCGTGCCGTTCACGTAGCGAAAGCCGTTGGCGGCCCGGTGCACGTACATGGGCGAATGCAGGGTCAGGGCATTGGACTTGGCGCTGTTGTTCTGCTCGGGCGCAACCACCTCCACATCGGCAATGTCACGCAGGGCTTCATAGAGCGCCACGATGCCAGGGGCTTGCTAGCCATCGTCATTGCTGATGAGGATTTTCATTCGCCGGATTCTACGGGCAGCCCCCCCGCACAGGCCGGTGGCGGGGCACTCTATGATCTTTGCGACACCCGCAGGCGCGGGCGCGGAACACACGACAAGGAGAACGGCATGCAGGCTTGGATGTGCGAGCAACCTACGGGCGTGGACGCCCTCACCTGGCAGGACCTGCCCACACCGCAGCCCGGGGCCGGGGAGGTGCGCATCCGTGTGCACGCGGCCAGCTTGAACTTCCCCGACCTGCTGATCGTGCAGAACAAGTACCAGTTCAAGCCGCCCCTGCCTTTCATACCCGGTTCGGAATGCGCAGGCGTGGTGGAGGCGGTCGGTGCGGGGGTGAGCCTGCCGATCGGGCAGAAGCTGGCGTGCTTCGGCAGCACCGGCGGCTTTGCCACGCACGCCGTGCTGCCGGCTGCGCTGTGCGTGCCCTTGCCGGATGCCTTCGACATGACCCAGGCGGCCGCCTTCGTGCTGACCTACGCCACGACGCACCACGCCCTGATCGACCGCGGCCAGCTCCGCCCGGGCGAGACCGTGCTGGTGCTGGGCGCAGCCGGCGGGGTGGGCACTGCGGCCCTGCAGATCGCCAAGGCAGTCGGCGCGCGCGTCATCGCGGCGGTCTCCAGCGACGAGAAGGCCCGGTTCTGCCAGCAACTGGGCGCCGATGCCACGGTGAACTACAGCGCAGGTGCGGCGCACCTGCGCGAGGAAATCAAGCGGCTCACCGACGGCCGGGGCCCCGACGTCATTTACGACCCCGTCGGCGGGGACTTGGCCGAGCCCGCGTTTCGCAGCATCGCTTGGCGCGGGCGCCACCTGGTCATCGGCTTTGCCGGCGGCCCCATTCCGTCGCTACCGCTGAACCTCACCCTTCTCAAGGGCGACTCGGTGGTGGGTGTGTTCTGGGGAGACTTCGTGCGTCGCGAGCCGCACAACCAGGCGGCCGTGATGCAGGAGCTGATCCGCTGGTGGCAGGAGGGCAAGGTCAAGCCGGTGATCGACCGGGTGCTGCCCATGACCGAACTCAAGACAGCCTATGCGCTGATGGGGTCGCGGGCCATCCAGGGCAAGCTGGTGCTCTCCAACGCGGCCGCCTGAGCGGTTGCAGCCACCGCGGGCCAGCTCGGCCCGGTCGGGGCCCATCGCCGGCCGCGTCCTACACAGGCCTGGCAGAAGCGCTCCCAGGGCGCTGGCCCGCAGGGGCTAAGGTGGTATTTCGTTGACGCAGCCCTGCACCTAAAGGGGTTGCAGCTTGGCGCCAGCGCGTGCCTTCAACGAGACGCGTGGGGGCGCGACCGTCCAGAGGGAAAAGACCGAGCGCCACCGATCCTCCACTCCCAGTTCAGGAACACCATGGCGACCAAAAGCACCCGATCACACCACGACGACCTGCAGCGACAGCAGCAGGACACGCAGGCACTCATGTCCGAACAGGCCCGACAGCAGCTGGTGATCGCCAGCGAAGTTTCATCCGTCATGTGCCGCGCCGCCGAGGCCATGCAGCAGATCCAGCAGCACATGACGCAGCGGGCGGCGCTGCGTTACCAGCAACTGGCCGAGCAAATGCGCACGGCCGCATCGCCCAATGAATTCCTGGCGATCCAGACCACCCTGGTGTCTGCCAGCATGCAGGAGGTGGCCCAGTACATGCAGGACGTCACCACCGCGACGCTGCGCATCCAGAGCATGCTGATCGACCAGCGCCGCACCCAGGAAGGCGCAGCCATCGCCGGTCAGGCCGCGACCGCCGCCATGAACGCCTGGCAGACCGCCATGGGCGTGAACAACGGCTCCAGCGGCTACACGGCTTCGCACCACTGAGCGTGTGAAGCGGGCAGCACGCAGCGCCTCAGGGCTGCGCCCTCACAGCATTCAGGGTTGGAGGTAAGCACTGATCTCTCGAACCAGGGCGGCCGGTTCCGCCCCACTGAGCGCCTGCAGGCGAACCCGGGACACCAGGTATTCATAGCGCGCCTGGGCCAGGTCCCTGAGCGCGGCCATGTGGCGCTGCTCTGCGTTGAAAACGTCGACCAGCGTCCGGCTGCCCGTCTGGAAGGAACGCCGGCTCGACACCGACAGCTGCTCGGCCGATCGCACGGCCTGCTCCAGGGCCTGGACGCGGGCCACGCCTTCGGTCATGCCGCGGTGCTCCTTGTGGATGCGCAGCGCCAGGTCCAGCCGCAGGGCCTCGATGCTGGCTTCCAGCCGGTCCTGCTCGGCCAGGGCCTGCCGGATGGTGGACTGCACGAATCCCGCCGAAAAAAGCGGGACGTTCAGTTGCACGCCCACGGATGCCCGGCGAAACCGGTTTTCGATGTTCAGCACGTTCTCGCTGGTGCTGCGCTGCCACTGGCCCACCAGGTCCAGCGTGGGCAGGTACCCGGCGCGGGCACGGGCAATGTCCTCGCGCGCCGCCTCCAGCTGCGCCCGCAGCGACTGCAGTTCGGCGCTCTGGCGCTCGGCCATGCCCACCCAGTCCTCCACACGGGCAGGCTGGGGTTCCTGAAGGGCCAGCCGCTGTGTGTCCAGGGCTGCAAGCCGCGTGACAGGCTGCTGGGTCAAGGCCTCCAGCGCGCGGCGCGAATAGTCGACCTGCTGCCGGGCCTGCAGCTCTGCGGCGCGGCTGAGATCCAGGCGGGCCTGGGCTTCATCCACGTCGGTGCGCATCCCGGCGCCGGCAGCCAGGGCCTTGCGGGAGGCATCGAGCTGCACCGCGTAGCTTTCTGACTGCATGCGCATCAGGGCCTGCTGGTCTTCGGCCAGCAGCGCGTTGAAATAGGCCTCGGTCACTCGCACGCTCAGCTGGTGGATCTCCTGCTGCAATCTGGCCTCCGAGTCCTGCACCTGGGCGCGGGCCTGGCGCAGGCCTGCGGCCTGCAGCGGACGCAACAGCGGCTGGCGCAAGGTCAGGGTCTGGTTGTCGCTGGGGTAGTAGGCGCGGCGCTCCAACGCCGCATCCTCCTGGCGGGCATCGAGCCGGTTTGCAGACGCAGCAGCACTGGCCGACACGTTGGCAAGCAACTGCGCGCGCGCCTGTGGAACCCGCTCGCGCCCTGCGGCCGTGGCAGCCTGCGCGGCGCGGACCGTGGGATCCTGGGCCAGGCTCAGAAGGTAGGCCTGGTGCAAGTCCATGGACAGCGCCGAGGCAGACCAGCCGGTCGCCAGGCTGGCCAACAGCAAGGAAAAACGCATGCGCATGCCTCACTCCTCCTTCATGGATGCGGCCAGGCGCTTGGTCAGCGGATGCAGCAGGTAGGTGAGCAGCGAACGCTCGCCGGTCTTGATGACCACCTCCGCAGGCATGCCAGGCTGCAGTTGGCGCGACCCCAGCGTTTTCAGGCCCTCGGGCGTGACGGCCACCCGGCCCAGGTAAAACACGTTCTGCGGGTTGTCAGGGTCGGTGAGGAGGTCCGCCGAAATCGACTGCACCACCCCCGCCACCACCAGTTGCGGAGAGTGCGCGAACGCCGAAAACCGCACATCGGCCGCCAGACCGGCATGCACCTTGTCGATCAGGTGCGGCGCGACGCGCACCTCCAGCAGCAGCGGTGCCGCGGCGGGCACGATGTCCATGATCTTCTGGCCCGGCTGCAGGACACCACCCACGGTCTGCAGCGACAGCCCCACCACCTGGCCCGAGGCGGGTGAACGTATTTCGGCGCGCTCCAGGTCCGAACGCACGGCCACCAGCCGCTCGGCATCGGCCAGCACCTCGCGCTGCACCTCGGCCAGTTGCGACTCCACCTCCTTGCGGTACTCCTCGCGGCGCGCCACCACTTTCTGCCGCAGCTCCGCGATGCTGCGCTCGGCGCGCTGGCTGCTGCCGGTGAGGTCGATCATTGCCGTGGTGGTTTCAGCCACCATGCGCTCGAGTTCAAGCACCCGGTTGCGCGGGGCGTAGCCTTCGGCTGCAAGGTTTCGCGTTTGCTCCAGTTCCTCCCGGAGCAGGTCGAACTGCGCCCGCCGTGTGACCAGCATGCCCCGGCTCGAGCGAAGCGTCGCCTGCTGCGCCTCCATGGCCTCTTCCATGGCGCTCGCGTCCGCCTCGAGCGCCGCCCGGCGTGCGGACAACAGCTTGGCCTGGGTGACCAGCTGCTGCCGAATGAGCGGGTCGCTGGCGGCTGAACGCAGGTCGGGATGCAGCACCAGCTGGGTCGCGCCGCTTTGCTCGGCCACCAGCCGGGCCTGCATGGCCCGCAGGTTCAGGTAGCGCTGGCGCACCTCCTCGTGGTTGGCCCGGACCGCGGCCTCCTCCAGGCGCACCAGCGGGTCACCGCTGCGCACGACCTGCCCCTCCTGGACCAGCACCTCCTTGATGATGCCGCCGCTCAGGTGCTGGACGGCCTTGCGCTTGGTGTCCACCACCACGGTGGCCGGGCTGGGCACCCCCTCGTCCAGAGGCGCCAGGCCTGCCCAGACCAGGAAGCCGCCCAGACCCAGGCCCAGGGCCAGCAGCCCCACGCGGGCGGCGGCCCGTGTGTCAGTCCAGGCGCTGGAGGAATCGCCCTCCTCTTGTTCAAAAAGCTCGGGCGACTGGGCCTGCCTGATGGCGGCGGGCGTGCTTGTGTTCATCGTTTCCTCCGGAATTGCGTTGTTGTTCAGTGGGCCTGCGGCGCCTGGGAGGGCTCTGCAAGCTTGGCCAGAGGCGCCGCCACGGCCACGCCGCCCTCGAGCCAGACCACTTGGTCCGCCAGGGAACGCGGCGATGCACGGTGGGTGACCAGCAGCACCGTGGCCCCCCGCGCCTTGAGCTGCTGCAGTGCCTGCTGCAAGGCCAGGTCGCCGGCCTCGTCAAGCTGCGCATTCGGCTCGTCCAGCACCACCAGGGCCGGCTCGCCGTAGAGCGCGCGGGCCAGCGCGACGCGTTGCCGCATGCCGCCGGAAAGCAGCCTGCCGCCCTCGCCCACCGGGGTGTCGTAACCCTGCGGCAGCGCCAGGATCAGGTGATGCAGTCCGGCGGCGCGGGCGGCCGCGATCACCTTGGCGGGCTCCGGATCGCCAAGACGGGCGATGTTGTCCGCGACGCTGCCCTCGCTCAGGATCACGTCCTGGGGCAAGTAGCCGGTGAGCGGCCCCAGCAGCCCGGGCGGCCATTGCTCCAGCGGCTGGCCATCGAGCAGCACCTGTCCTCCGGACGGGGGCCAGATGCCCACCAGCGCGCGTGCCAGGGTGGACTTGCCTGAACCCGACGGACCGGTGATCACCGTCAGCGCCCCCGGCCGGGCCTCGAACCCCACATGGCTGAGCAAGGGCAGTTCACGCCCGGGCACGGTCAGGCAAACATCCTGGACGGCCAGTTCACCGCGCAGGCTCCCCTGCGGAGCCTCGGCTTCTTCGGCTGGCTCGGCCTGGAGCGCAGCTTGCAGGCGGCCCGCGGCGGCGGCGGCCTCGATCAGGGCCGGCCAGGAACTCACCAGTTGGTCGATGGGGGCCAGGGCCCGGTTGAAGAGGAAGCTCGCAGCGATCATGGCGCCTGCGGTCATCTCGCCCTGGATCACCAAAAAGGCGCCCACCCCCAGGCCCAGCGACTGCTGGGTGTACCTCAGCCACTTGCTCACCACTTCCACACGGCGCCGGGCGGACTCGGCCCGCCCCTGGGCGCCCTGGGCGCGTGCGTGCCTGCGCTGCCAGCGCACCAAGAGCGCCGCCGCCATGCCCATGGCCTGCACCACCTCGGCATTGCGTTGTTTGGCCTGCACGAAGGCCGATGCCTCCTGCTGTGCATGCAGCGCCTGGCGCTTTGGCTCCAAGAGCCGCTGGTGCCCGTGCCACGCCAGCGCTGCCTGCAGCGCCAGAAAACACAGGCTCGCCCACCCGAGCACGGGATGCAGCAAAAAAAGCACGGCGACATACACCGGGGTCCAGGGCGCATCCAGGAAGGCTGTCACGCCCGGGCCGTTGAGGAAGCGCCGGACCGCCGACCAGTCGGTCAGGGGCTCACCCCGCTCACTCCCTGCCCCCGCGCTGCCCTGGCTGCGCGCCAGGGACTGCCGCAGCGACGCCAGCAGCAGGCGCTCGCCCAGGGCGCGGTCCATGCGGGCGGTCCAGCGGCCCACCAGGCGGCCCCGGGACCAGTCGAGCACGGCGCACAGCACCAGCAGGACGAGACCCAGGAGCGAGACGGCCAGCAGGGTCAGTTCGTTGCGGCTGAGCAGCACCCGGTCGTAGACCTGCAGCATGTACACCGAAGGCGTGAGCATCAGCACGCTGATGGCCGCGCTCATCGCAAGGAGTGCAGCAAGTTCCAGCCGCGCCGCAAAAAGGGCTTGCCACCCCACCCCACCGCCTCTGCGGGGCGCTCGGGCCAGGGGCGACCACGGGTGGCCAGTGGCAGGGCCGCTTCCGTCCAGTGCCGGGGCAGCGTTGCTCATTGCACACCTCCGGCGACGGGGCGTGCCGCCAGTGAACGGCCGGCCGCCGCCGGGGGCCGGGGCTGTGCGAGCACCTCGTCCCGCGGACCGCAGGCCAGCACCGCGCCCTGGCGCAGCACGAGGATCTTGTCGCAGGCCGCCAGCACCCCGCTGCGGTGGGTGACCAGCGCGATCGCGGCGCCCCGTGCCTTGTGGCGCGCCAGTGTCTCGCGAAGCGCCTGCTCGCAGGCCACGTCAAGGCTGGCATTCGGTTCGTCCAGCACCACAAAGGCCGGCTGCCCAAAAAACGCCCTGGCCAGGCCCACCCGCTGCCGCTGCCCCCCGGAAAGCCACACGCCCCCCGGCCCCACAGGTGTGTCATAGGCCTGGGGCAGCCCCATGATCCACTCGTGCAACCCCACAGACCGGGCAGCGGCTTCAACCTCCTGGGCAGAAGCGTCCGAGAAACGGCCGATGTTGTCGGCCAGGCTGCCCTCGAACAATTCCACTTCCTGGGGCAAATAGCCGACATGCGGGCCGAGTTCTTCCTTGTCCCAGATGGCCACATCCACACCGTCCAGCCGGACCGAGCCGCGCATCGGTGTCCACAGCCCCATGAGCACCCGCGCCAAACTGCTCTTGCCCGCACCCGATGGGCCGACGATGGCCAGCACCTCGCCCGGCGCGATGCTGAAGCTCACGCCGCGAAGCACCGGCTCCTGCTGCCCGGGCGCGCCAGCCGTCACCGCGTCCACCTGCACCTGGCCGCGCGGCGCCGGCAGGGGCATGGCACGGGCGCGGGGCGGCAACTGCGCCAAAAGCCGCTGCAGCCGGGCCCAGGACTGGCGTGCCGCAATCAGGCTGCGCCAATGCACGATCACCTGCATCAGGGGCGCCAGCATGCGGGCGCCCAGCACCGATCCCACGATCAGCATGGCGGGGCCACCGGGCAGCGCATCGCGCAGCAGCAGCCATGCGGCCAGGCCCAGCAGCGCCGAAAAAAGCACCTGCTGCACAAAACGGGCCGCGGCGTTGAAGCCGGCTGCCGTTTCCTGCGCCCCGGACTGCAAGGCCGCTGCGCGACTCGCCTGCTCGCGCCAGCGCCGTTGCAGCGCTGGCCACATGCCCAGCGCGCGGAAGGTGGCTGCTTCACGAGCACCTTCCTCGGCCAGGCTGCGGGCGTCTTACTCCCTGGCCTGCGCCTGCATCACGGCGGTCACGGTGCGGCGGTCGGTGGACCAGGTGATCAAGCCCTGCACGACAGCTCCGGCCAATGCGGTCGCCCCCAGCCACGGGCTGAAGCCAAAGAGCACCAGCGCGAACACCAACATCAGCGGTGCCCCCATCAGAGCCAGCATCAAGGGCGAATGCAGGAAGTCGCGCACCCGGTCCAGGTCTTCCAGCGCCTGCCGACCCGCGCCAGGCAGGCGCCTGAGGCCTGCCTTGAAAGTGGCATGGAACACACGGTCACGCATGCCCCTGTCCAGGGCGACGCCCGCAGCGCGGAGCAGTTCGGCACGCGAGAATTCCAGCGCCTCCATCACCAGGTAGGCACCCAGCACCAGCAGCGTGAGCATCAAAAGGGTCAGGCTGTTGCGGGTGTCCACCACGCGTCCATAGACTTCGACCATGTAGGCGGTGGGCACCAGAACCAGCAGCCCGGAGATCAGGCCATACCAGGCGGCGCGGTGGAACACCGGTCGCAGGCTCACAAGGGCAGCGCGCAGATCGGTGTGGCCTCCGGCATTGGGGTGCTCCCCTGCAGCTTTCGACCTGGCTGGGTCCCTCGTGGCCTGCGGCGCAAAGGCGCGTGCCTGCGTCCAGGGAACGCCCCTTTCTTCAACATTCATGGTTCCTCCTCCCCCTGTGCGTCGCCTGTGGCGCGCTCTTTCCTCTTGACCTGATCATGGTGAGGACGCGGGCTGGGGCTTTGTGAGAAGCCGTAACTTGTGAACGGAAGACTCCGGGGGAACCCCGGATTCCGCACGCCTGGAACCAGGCGCTCATCTGCGGACAAACCTTGAATGGCGGGCGCTGCGGCGCGGCTTGTCCGAGCGCGGGCTCAAAGCAACTCAGGCTTGACGTTACCGCCTATACGTTCGTCACTGGCGCTAGAAACGACCTCACCGTTCCGAATCTGGACCAAAACGAAGCGGACATCGAAAGCAACATCGACTTCGAAAACTTTTTCGGTGCGCGCAGTGCAAGTTTTGACGTGGTGCAGCTGCAAAGCGGCAAAACCGCGCAGGTCCGCATTACCGCATCAAGTACTGCTTTTGAAAACGGTGCGGAAGATCTGGACCAATCCAATGACAACGAGTCACGTGGTGGTTTCATCGATGGCTATGAGTACTGCGGGTCTGGACATCACATTGCAGGGGTTCACGCTTGGCGGTGTGGCGCAGGACGCGGCGAATTTCTCACTGACCGAAGCATCTACTTCTCCCGGAACTGACGGTACCTACAGGTGGACCGGTTCGCTGAAAGCTGACTTCGACAGCGATGGCTTCGTGGACGCAGAACTGAACTGACAAGGGCGGCTTCACGGCCGCCCTTTTTTTCGCTACATCAATGGACTGACCTGTGGGCACACCGCATGCCGGGGCGCGTTGCCTCGTGCCACACCG